>QMLL01000460.1 GCA_003646715.1 Deltaproteobacteria bacterium | reverse complement strand
TTATTAGAATACAAAAAGCTCTTTCAAACACATCAGAGTGATAAAATCGACAGGTTATATGAAAATGATTTTTGAATAGCTTAAAAAACTCGAACATCGAGTTCAAGAAAGGTAAAAATTTAACCGGAGGAATACATTAGGTATGTATTTCGAGGATTAAAATTTGAGACTGACGCCGAAATTGGGTGAAAGAGGGCGTTTTGTAAAGGTATTAAAGGTATTAAAAGATGTCTCACCTGTTAAAACCGGTCTCCCGTTCAATCAGCGTGTAATTGCAGTGGAACAAAATTAAAAAAGGTTATGAGAAAATTCCCATAACCTTTTTGTTTAGCTGGCTGAGGGACAAGGATTCGAACCTTGATTAACGGGGCCAGAACCCGTCGTCCTACCATTGAACGATCCCTCATTAAATATTTTTAGAAAAAATACATAAAAATATCAAAATAGTCAAGTCTAAATTTTTATGATTGTCCCTTATGCTAAAACCGTTTTTTTCAGGTTTTATTCGCAATAAGCTCAATTGCTTTCTTAAGTCTTGATACCACCTTTTTCTTGCCAAGGACTTCTATAATTTCAAAGATTCCAGGGCTGACTGTTTTCCCTGTAAGTGCAACCCTTACAGGCTGTGCAATTTTGCCGAACTTAATTTCTGTATCTTTAATTAAGTTTTCAAATACTTTTTCAAGATTTTTTTCATTGAAGGTTTCAAGTATTTGAAGCCGGTCTAAAAGAAGCTTTAGCGGTTTCAGAACAGAAGGTTTTAAAAATTTTTTTACAGCCTTTTCGTCATATGAAACAGTTTCCGTGAAATAAAAAAGAGCCCCTTCTGCCATCTCCTTAAGAGTTTTGCTTCTTTTATTCAGCGTCCTGATTACACTTTCAAGATGGCTGTCTTCTTCTACCGTGCATCTTTGTTCCTTTAGAAAAGGCAGAAGATGTTTTGCAATCCTGGCTGGAGGGTCTCTCTTGATATGTTCGGCATTTATCGATAAAAGTTTTTCCTGGTCGAATATTCCAGGGGAACGGCCGATATTTTCAAGAGTAAATTTTTCTATTAATTCATCGGTTTGAAAAAATTCCTGGTCTCCATAAGACCAACCCAGCCTTACAAGATAGTTCAGAAGAGCATCAGGAAGATACCCCATATCTTTATACGCGGTAACAGACATTGCACCATGCCGTTTGCTTAGACGTGTTTTGTCTTTTCCTAGCACCATGGGTACATGGGCAAAAGAAGGTATTTCGCTTTCAAGAGCCTGGTAAAGCAAAATCTGTCTCGGCGTATTGTTGAGATGGTCGTCCCCTCTGATTATAGTGTTAATCTTCATGCTGATATCATCAACAACGACGACAAAATTATATGTGTATGTTCCGTTGCTTCGCTGTATGATGAAATCGTCAAGTTCATTATTCTGGAAAACGACTTTTCCTTTTATAATATCATTTACAATTGTTATTCCTGAAAGAGGTGCTTTGAATCGGACAACTGCGTTGTCGGTTCTGGCAAGTCCCTTGTTGCGGCAGGTGCCGTCGTATTTTGGTTTTTCTCCGGCTGCCGCGGCCTTCTTTCTCATTATATCAAGTTCTTCTGGCAAGCAGGTGCAGTAATAAGCATGTCCGGAATTTATGAGCTTTTGAATGTAATCCTCATATATATGAAACCGTCTGGTTTGGAAATAGGGGCCTTCATCCCAGTTTATGCCAAGCCATTCAAGTGAGTTTAATATTGCATCTACAGAATTTTGAGTAGAACGTACAACGTCTGTATCTTCAATTCTGAGAATAAATTTTCCATTCATATGGCGTGCATAGAGCCAGTTAAAAAGAGCTGTGCGTGCACCTCCAACATGAAGATAGCCGGTGGGACTCGGAGGAAAACGGGTTATGATTTTTTCCATTTATTTGCCTTTACTTAAATATTTTGATTCGCATTAGGAATTAGCAAAACTGATCGAAGATTATCGATAAAACCGAGCTTAATATTTTGCCATTTAACAAGTCTTTAAATATCAAGTTCTTGCTAAAAAACATGGTAGGTTAAAGAAATCTTATGGCATATAAATCTTATGAAATCAAATAGATGTTTTAAGGTTGACAGCCTTCAGAATAATAAAAATTATTTAATTAGCATATAACTCTTAAGAGTACAATGGAACAAAAATAAAAATATTAATGAAATTTCTTGACAATCCTTTTTAATTAAATTACTACTTATTGAAATTTAATTAAGCTATTATCATGATATTTTTGAAAATAATTATAAATAGTTAAAGGATTACTTATGCCTGTTCCAAAACGCAAGACATCCAAGTCAAAAAGAAATAAACGAAGGACACATCAGAAAATCTCAGCGCCTGATTTAATTGCGTGCTATCAATGTGGAGAAAAGAAACTTCCGCATCATGTATGCCATAACTGTGGTTCTTATAAAGAACGAACGGCAGTTGAGGTTGAAGAAGTGGAATAATATCTATGGTTTTTGGGGTAAGGTTAGAAGACCGTTTGAAAATGAGAAATTTTTGACAGGTCGAAAAATCATATTACCGGGTAAACGTTATTGCATAAATTTTATGGGAAAGTCTGCATAATTGTTCTTGTTGTGGCCTTTCTCTTCAAAGAGATCATAATGCAAGGCAGTACAGGTCTTTTTCCGTTCCTAACACCTGCGTTTAGCACAGGGAGCATTCATTTCAATCAACCGCGCGATTTGAGAATAGCACAGGGAGCCTGCTCGAAATTTTTGATTTTGCTTGCCGTGCGGTATTCCTGCCGCTAATGTGCACAGGCATGAGTCCGTTGATTTATGGTCTTTTCGCCCAATCTCTGCGTCTGCCTGTGCGGTGCACTTGTCTGCGCGCGAACACGCACAGGCG
>QMLL01000459.1 GCA_003646715.1 Deltaproteobacteria bacterium | reverse complement strand
AAATATCTGCTATCGTTAGGACTGTCCACGACAAAAAAGCCTGCCCCAGCAATAGCTAAATCGGTATTCGATTCCGTTGGTATTAATGAACCCTGTGAGAAGACCTGACTTACGTCTCTTATCATCGAACCCTGGCCCTGTTGGGCTTTGGCAGAAGCAGCATTATTTCCGATTGCGTATGCAACCATATCACCAAATGTGACGCTACTTGCCTTGAAACCCGTGGTGTTTGCATTCGCAACGTTGTCACTAACGACACCCAGAGCATTTCCAAAACTATTTAACCCACTTACTCCAATAAACAATGAATTTGCCAGTCCCATTTTTGTCCTCCTGACATGTTATAAATCTGATGCTGTATCAGAATCGTTATTACTTGCTTTGATTACTCCCACATGGTTCAATTCTACCAGGGCTGACTCGTCACCAAGTACAAGATACAGTTTCCCATCTTCGATCTTGACTCCATCCACAACTCCTTTTATTCGACTGGTGACTTCAACCGGCTCTCCCCCAGAATCTGTTGCGTTAACAATAAAAGTATACTTTCCGTCTGGAGCAATTTCTCCGTTTGCAAACCTGGCGTCCCACAACAGGTTAAACTGTCCCGCATCATGAATGCCCGCATCAATTACTCGAACCAGTTCCCCTTCCGAATCAAAAATGTCCAGGCTGACATAAGCTTTATCCGATAGATCAACCGTTATTAGGGATGCAATGCCATCCTTTACGCTCACCGTATTTCCTCCGGCTTCCACTTCTTTTCCGATAAAGCTTGCTGCCTGGCCGTAAGAAAGATTGGAAATGATGTCTTTTAGCTGGCCGAGTTCATCGGAGATGTTGTAGAGTTGTTCCACCGTGGAAAACTGGGCCATTTGTTGAGACATTTCATTGATATCCAATGGTTTGGTAGGATCCTGGTAACGCAGCTGAGTCAAAAAAAGTTTCAAGAAGTCATCTTTTCCCAATATATTTTGAGTCGAATTGGTATAGCCTTCTGTAGTGACTTCACTGGGTATTTTGGTTAATGGAGAACTGTTCAGCATTCTTGCCCCTCCTATGTGACGATATCTAGTTCGTCTTTGAAGGCTTCTTTATCGTGTTTGTTCTTCTTAAAATTTCTATCGTTCTGAGAATCGGAAAATTCTCTCTTTTCCCTGTTTTCATTCCAGGCAAAGTTCCACGTCTCGTTTGCGTTGGAGGTATTAGCTGCGAGGTTGACTTTAAAGTCGGTCAGGTTCAGGCCCTGTTGTTCAAGCATCTGCTTTAAGTGATGAGACTTACTGTCCAGAAGATGTTTTACTTCTTCGGATGCCGCCTGGATTAATGACTCAACGGTCCCGTGATTTACCTTCACTAATACCTTTAAAGATCCCAACTCGGGTGGATGGATCGCAAAAGTAAGTTGATCCCTACCCATTGTTGCCATGTTCGATATTCTTGCCGCCAGTTGATCGACAAATGAGCTGTTCATAAGCAAAGGCAATTCTTCCACGGGAGGGTTCATAAACCCATAGGAATGATTCATCAAAGGAGTGAGGTTTAGCTTCGCTGCAATATCCCCTATATCGAACGGACTGCTTTCTTTAGTGGTTCCTGTCATAAAAAGAGTTTGCATCATCTGGGTTAAGCCAGATAAGGAAGGATTCTCTCCGGTTCCCAGTCCGCTGTTTATCCAGAAAGCCAGAGAAGACGAAATCTCCGGTATTGTTTCCTGAATATTTAAAAGAGCCTTGTCACCGAGAATCCCGAGGAAGTCAAAAGAGTGGTCTTTTTTCCCGGATATGTTGTTTAAGTAATTTAACTTTGAAACGGATGAAAAGAGCTGTCCGAGAGTTACTTCTATATCGCCAACCAGATCCGGGTTTATGTTTGACGTGTTCAGCGCACTTATAAGGTTTTGAAGTTCTGAAATTAGCTGGTTTTCAGAATTCGCATTTAAAAGATTTGCCGCACTTTCCCAGAGTTCGCCCCCAGAGTGAACGCCGGCACTTTGAAGTATGGTGTTAAACCGTGCATAATTTCCCTCTTTCAGTGCGTTGATCACCTTTTGTGCATCTCCTGGAGAAAGTCCAAGGAGAAGTAATGCGCTGTTCAGAGCATCTACTGAGTATCCTCGTTGGGTTTCTTTGTTTTCTTCCCTTTCGCCTTCTTTTCTAGCAGTTTCTTCTGAATTGCCTGGTTTCTCGGTTTTCTCAGGATTCTTCGTTTTATAATCACTCCGTGCTTCAGATGACCTGAAATGTTTTGAATTATTTTTCCGACCTTTGCTAGTTTTGGAGGTGAGGTAACTATTCCTCTGAGTCGGGCTAGCCGGCTTCAAACGTATATCCTTAGTTAATATATTCTTGCATGCTAGCGATAGCTCTTTTTCGAACAGAGCAGAAGAATTATTGCCAAAAGCTATCTCAGGCAGTATATTGGTTCCCTGGTTTGTGTTTTTATCAAGGTTAAATATCAAGCTGTTTTTACCGGTAGAGATCATGTTCAACCCTTATGCTCCTAAGTTGACTTTTATGGTTCCTGTTTGCCGGCTACATTTGAGCAAGACGTATACCAATTCATCAAAACATCAAGGTTTACATCGTCCTGCGGATATTGGGCATAAGTAAACCTTGCAATATTATTAGCTAGTTAAACAGGTCTTTTAGACCTTCCGAAGATGGTTGTGATAACAAAGAAGGCAACGGTTCCTCAATTCGCTACCGATATCTTTAGCGGTTGTCAGAATGATCGCAGGCAAATTTTTCCCGAGTGAAGTAATTTTTTCCTAAATGGGGAGGTTTTGGAGTGCTGTCTGATGTCATGATGGAGAAGCTACGCAAGGCTCTTAATCCGGAAAGTGTCGCGATTGTCGGGACGTCGGTGGATCAGGTTT
>QMLL01000458.1 GCA_003646715.1 Deltaproteobacteria bacterium | reverse complement strand
TTTCGGCCCGACGTCAAGGATCTGCCAGTTCTCAGGCACATCATCAATATCCACTTCCTTAAAATCAGCACCGGATTCCAGCCGCTCCGCAACCACTACGTCCACTGGCAGGAATAAAGAGATGCCTTTCTCTTCAGCCTCCTTCATAAGCTTACCGGCAGTTGCCACCATGTCTTCTTCCACCAGCGATTTACCAACTTTATACCCCTTGCTGACAAGGAACGTATTTGCCATGGCTCCACCGACGAAGAGCTTATCGACCTTTTGCATGAGGTTTTGTATTGCTCCCAGTTTACTTGAAATCTTAACCCCACCAACGATAACACCGAGAGGTCGCTTCGGAGACTCAAGGGCCTTTTCATAATAATGAAGCTCGTTTTTGATCAGAAAACCTGCACCACATTCTTTTACAAAGTCCGTAATGGCATGAACCGACGCATTACGCCTGTGGCAAACTGCAAAAGCATCGTTAATATACACATCAGCCAGTGCGGCTAGCTTCTTGGCAAATTCAGGATCATCATCTGTTTCTTCCTTGTGAAACCGCAAATTTTCCAGCATTACTACGTCACCGGGGCGCATGGCTGCCGCCATTTCTGCCACTTCCGGACCTATACAATCGGGAGCAAGTTTCACTTCTTTATTAAGCAGCTCTCCCAATCTTCTTGCCACCGGTTCCATACTGAACTTCGGATTCCTCTGCCCCTTTGGCCTTCCCAGGTGCGAAGCAAGCATCACGGATGCCCCTTTCTCAAGCGCATACTCCACAGTGGGTAGTGCCGCCCTGATCCTGTTATCATCCGTTATGTTTTGGTTTTCGTCCAGCGGGACGTTAAAATCCACTCTAATAAACAATCTCTTTCCGGAAAGATCAATTTCGTCTATGTACCGCATGTCTCTCCCTCCCTTTCAGACATTATCTCAAATAATTAAAGCTGTTCACACTGCTCTTAATCCTAATCATAAGCCCAAATGAGTAATGAGAAAACACTTCTAACTCGGTTACCAAGCGTTTTGTCTGTTTGAGGACGGGGTTTTTAACCCCGTCTTTGGTTAGAGGAAAGTCATCGTGATCGCAGACCAGTAAAGATTGTAAGATGGTAATTGTTGAACCCTGCCTAGAAATGTTTGGCCATTAAAAGCGCCAGATCTGCCAGCCTGTTAGAATATCCATATTCGTTATCATACCAGGCAAGCACTTTCACCAGCCTTTTGTCAACAACTGAGGTCAGAGCAGCATCAACAATAGATGAATACGGGCTATGGTTGTAATCGATAGATACAAGAGGGACCGTCGAATAGTAAAGTATTCCTTTAAGGCGTGTTTCCGAGGCTTCCTTCAACGCTCCGTTGATTTCTTCTTCAGTTACATCTTTGCCTACCTGGCAAACAAAGTCCACAAGAGAAACATTGGGAGTCGGAACACGAATGGCCATGCCGTTCAATCTGCCTTTGAGCTCCGGAATAACCTCTGTCACTGCCACTGCAGCACCAGTCGTTGTGGGAATCATTGAAAGTGCTGCTGCCCTAGATCTTCGGAGATCCTTATGTAACGCATCCAGGAGTCGCTGATCCATGGTGTATGAATGCACGGTTGTCATCAGTCCTCGTTCAACAATGAAATTCTCGTGCAAAACTCTTACAACCGGTGCCAGACAATTTGTAGTGCAGGATGCGTTGGATACAATGTGATGATTCCGCGGGTCATATTCCTCGTCGTTCACTCCTATCACGAACGTCGCATCCAAACCTTTTCCAGGAGCCGTAACGATAACTTTTTGAGCTCCCGAATCTATATGTTTTTGTGCTGAAGCCCTGTCACGGAAAAGACCGGTAGCTTCAAACACTATTTGAACTCCCAGATCATGCCATGGGAGTTGTTCAAGATTAGGTACCGAAAGACATTTTAGTTCTTTTCCGTCAACGAAAATGGACTCACCTTTCACCTCAATTTCCCTATTCCATACACCGTGAACAGAATCGTATTTGAGCAGGTGAGCCAGGTCATTAATGTTTCCGAGATCATTAATGGCAACTACTTCAATATCCTCGCCCCTATCAAAGATTATCTTAAATAACGTTCTGCCGATACGACCAAACCCGTTGATTCCAACTTTTAGCGCCATAGCTTATACCCCCTTATCTGATAGATTAGGTTACACTTTCACTGAGCCCCATTGTTTACCATAATAATAAATCTTATATTCGAACAATCAAGCGACCCCGGTAAAAAAACCGGGATCATGATTGGTTACATCAACTCGGCAATACTTACGGCCCTGTCCCCGAGCATATTTGTGTAGCTGCCAAGTTCATTGTCGTACCAGCCGTAAACCACCACCTGGGTTACAGGTATGTTCAGGACAGAGCCCGCGGACGCTTTGACATCAGTTGGACATTCGCAAGGAATCTTATCAAGATCAAACCTGACGGCAAATGTACGGGTATGTGTTTCGTGTCCTTCAATTATCGCCGCCGCTCGCGGCGTTCCTATTATGTCTGATGAAACATTCTGTTCATCTGTATAAATCAGGTACCCGGGAGGGAACTTGTTCTCGGCAGCATCTCTATAAATATTGTTAATCTTGTCTCTATTTATAGGATCTTTCAGGCTCTCGTCCTGGAGATTAACGATCAGTATTATGAGTGATCCCGTGTTCACGGGTATACGAACCGATTCGGCGATAAATCCGATATTTTTCATTTCAGGAATGACAAGAGCCAGGGCTCGCGCCGCCCCTGTGGTAGTGAGGATAATGTTATTTAACACACTTCTGTTTTTTCTCAGGTCAGTGGCTTTTGCCTTGGCAGCTCTATCCAGCACGGGCTGTGAACTGGTTGCGGCGTGAACAGTTGCCATAGATGCAGAAAGAAGACGATGAGCTCCGAAGAAATC
>QMLL01000457.1 GCA_003646715.1 Deltaproteobacteria bacterium | reverse complement strand
CTAACCCACCAACCATATCCCAGCTTATGTTTGGCTTCTCAACAAACACTTCCCTTAGAGCTGATGGTCTTACTATCTTTAGAGCATTCTTGAAATCGTCCATTGTTACAATAAGTTTTTCTATAGTTTCACGTGTTATGCTATCAACTTTACTCATATCTGGTATAACTCTTCTTAATGCTATTATTGCTGCTTCTTTGCACAACATTTCTAGATCTGCACCGACAAATCCATAAGTGACGTCAGCAATCTTCCCCAAATCAACATCCTTCCCCAACGGCATATTCCTAGTATGTATTTTTAATATCTCCAATCTTCCTTTTCTGTTTGGCACTCCTATCTCTACCTCTCTGTCAAATCTCCCTGGCCTTCTCAAAGCTGGATCTATTGCGTCTGGCCTGTTTGTAGCAGCAATTACAATTACCTTGCCTCTTGATTTCATACCATCCATTAGAGCTAGCAGTTGTGCTACAACTCTGTGTTCTACTTCTCCTATTGTTTCTCCTCTCTTTGGAGCAATAGCATCTATCTCATCAATAAATATCACTGATGGTGCTTCCTTTTCTGCTCGCTCAAACACATCTCTCAGTCTCTTCTCAGCTTCACCAACCCATTTACTCATAACTTCTGGACCGTTTATAGTTATGAAACTAGCATCACTCTCATTTGCTACAGCTTTGGCAAGCAGTGTTTTCCCTGTCCCTGGCGGACCGTACAACAAAACACCCTTCGGAGGCTGGACACCTAACCTGTCGAATATCTCAGGGTGTTTTAGTGGGAGTTCTACCATCTCTCTTATTTTTTCTATTGCATCCTTTAGTCCACCAACGTCTTCGTAGGTTACTTCTGGGATCTTTTCTTCTTTTAACTCTACTGCTTTCTCAAGTATGTTTATTTTTGTTGAGCTTGACACGTAGACTGCACCTTTTGGTATTGTGTTAACAACCATGAACTTTATCTCAGATATACCAAAAGAGGATATCCCAAACATCTCTGTAGGATCAAATATGTTACTAAATATCTCATCGAATCCTTCTCCTAATGCTCTTTTCCTTCTTCTTGTTCCACCAAGTGTTATTACATCACCTTTCATTAGTGGTCTACCTAGTAGCATTTGTCTTACCCATTCTGTGTCCATCCGTTTTATATACGTGCCTTTCTGTGCTGGTGCTATTGTGACTGCTTGGGCTTCTTTCACGTTAGCTTTCTTTATCTTAACTCGCTCACCAACCCCTGCTTTTACATTGTATCTCATATAACCATCCATTCTTATGATCTTTAGACCTATATCAGCAGGATATGCCCTGTCCGCTATAGCAACGGTTTTATTCTTTCCTTCTATCTCCACAAAGTCCCCTGGTTTTATTCCTATGCTTTTCATAACATTAGAATCTATTCTAACAATACCCTTCCCAACATCCTCCTGAACAGCCTCTGCAACGCTTAACTCGACCTCTTTCAACTTCGCTCACCCATTGTTTAGCCACATCTACTTATTTATAAAAATTTAGGATGTGCGGTGGGCAAACTATAAAAAACTTACAGACTCAAATATAGCATGACCTATATAAAAAGAGTCGAAATTCAGGGGTTCAAGAGCTTTGGCAACAAAGTTGTATTGAACTTTAAGAAAGGAATAGTATCTATAATCGGTGCTAATGGGTCTGGAAAGTCCAATGTAAGTGAAGCAATTTCCTTTGCTTTGGGTACAATGTCCAAAAAACAGCTTCGTGCTGATAGACTTGGTGATTTGATATTTAATGGTGGTAAAAAAGGAAAGCCTGCTAAGTTTGCCAAAGTAAAGGTGGTGTTTGACAACACTGATAAGGTATTTCCTGTTGATGATGACGAACTTTCTGTTGTTAGAAAAATCACAGCTAAGAACAGTGAGTACAGAATAAATGGTGAGAGAGTTTCAAGAGACCAGCTTGTAACAATGCTTTCCCATGCTAGGATAAACCCAGACGGATACAATATCATTTTTCAAGGGGATATAGAACGATTTGTCACTATGGATGCTGTGGAAAGAAGGCAGATTATAGAGGATATTGCTGGCATACAGATCTATGAGCAGAAGAGGCATAAATCGTTATTAGAATTGTCAAAAGTTGAGGACAATCTTAAGAAGGAGAATATGATACTTGTTGAGAAGAAAAAATTACTTGATGAGCTAGAGGATCAGAAAAGGATAGCCGACGAGTTTAAGAACGCTAAGGACAAGTTAACATGGTACAAAGCAGCACTTCTTTTCAAACAGAAGCAAGACAATGAAGCAAAGTTGTCAAAGGTTGAGGATGAGATAGCGTCTGTAAAGTCTGAAATAGATGCAAAAGAAAGAGAGATAACAAACACACAGAAGATTATAGATTCTATCGAGAGTGAGCTTAGGATTCTAGAAGAGAAGAGGAGTGTAGAGAGCTTTGAAACAGCAGCAAAGATAAGAGAACAGATAGCTAACGCAAAATCTGCTGTGGAAACCATAAAAGCAAATATATCTAACTACAAGAAACAAATTGACAGTGCTGTTGAACAGCAGGAAAACATTAAGGTTAATATTGAGGAGTACGAAAAGCAAATAGCAACGTATGAGAGTGAAATATCGCGGCTGGAGGAACACGTTTCGAGAATAAGAAAGGAGCTTGAGGACAAAGAGAAGAAGCTTGTTAGTGTTTCTCCTGAGAGGTTAGAGGACGTGACAAGAACATTGTATGAGCTTAGGGGGCAGAAGCATGAAATCGAATCAAAACTTTCTCTTATTCAGAGGAAAGAGGAGATAGAGCAACGGTTAGCTTCTCTGAAAAGTGAACTGTCTAGAATAGAATCTAAGATTGAGAAGGAGATTGAGAATAACTCTTCTCTTTATGAGAAGCAAAGAGCTATTATAAAGAAGATATCAGACTTG
>QMLL01000456.1 GCA_003646715.1 Deltaproteobacteria bacterium | reverse complement strand
TATGCTGACACCATTATTATCAGGGGTGAAGTTTTATGGTGATTTTAAAAAGAGCCCCTGGGATAGAGACTCTTTTCATACTGTGGTTGAAGCTGTAAAATAACTAATTGTTAGGTTACTTAACACAACTATTTTTTAATAGTTACTTTTTTAATTATAAAACCATTCTGAGTTTTAACAGAAATCAGGTATAATCCATTTTCCAATTTATCGGTGTTGATGGTTTTTGATGGAATGCCATCAAACGGTTGTTGTAATAGCTTCTGTCCTGAAAGGTCAAAAATGGAGATACCATAAATTAGTTCCCCTTCTTTTACTTCTATTGATAGTTTTTCTGCTGCCGGATTTGGAAATGTTTTAAGTTCTGTAGCCTTCGATACTTTCCCTATTGCAGTAGCCGTATTTTCTATAACATAAAAGTATGTATACCCTGTTAAAGGTGTATAACCGTCATTGTCTAAAAGCGCAGCTTTGTACAAACCCAATCCATGCGTATCAAAATGAGGGTCTTGGTTAACTGTAGAAGTTCCTTGATTAGAGGTAATATACTCCCAAATAGTAGAGCCTGAGTAGCCTGTTTTTGCAACCGGATAAACACCAATCCAATCTTTGTTAATCGGATCTGTTACATCATTATATTCTATAGAAATAGTGGTGTTATTCACATTATCTTCGTCCGTATAGAACACCATAGTTGAAGGCGCTAAAACACAATTGTCATTAGTTGCATCAATAATAGAAAAGGCTACAGGATCAATTATATTAGTTTCATCGGAGTGTAATAAATAAACTTTGTAATCACCAGTAGTCAATGCATTAGTTAGTTGAATGGTTGCAGAATCAGATGTTAGTGTAAGTTCATACTCTGCACTTCCACTGCCCGGAGTATTGCTCCCCATGTAAATAGCAGCTTTATCTCCGGCGGCAAGTTCTGATATTTTGTAATTTGCAATAATGTAAGTGTCTGTTGGAATCTTGTCGGCATTTGTAATAATATAGCCGGTAACAGACTCTTCCGGTTCTACATAAGGAATGTTAATTACAGAATATACTCCCTTATGATCTGATGGCCAAGGCAGAGTTTCGGCAAGGAAAGCTTCATTGTCACTATCAGCATCGCTGGCAACATTATGAACATAAGCCCCTTTCGGCCCAACTATACTGCTGAAAGTGACAGACATATTATTCCCTTTGTAAAAAATGTAGTCTATCCTATCTCGCTCATCAGAATTTGGAGCCCAGCTTGTTGACCCTTTATCAGTGGCAACAGCCGGCCATGTGAATCCGGGATTTAATACTTCATCCGGGTAAGTTTCTCTGAAACAATCAACGAATCCGTCGTCTTTTAACGACTTTGTTGTTGCCCATTCATAAATAACTCCATTATGATCAAATAGATTGGCTTGATTTGAAGTCCAGTCTAAACAGGAAGGTTCATTAAAATCACCTAATAGAATAATTGGGAGTGATTCTCCCTCTGAATCATTTATAAATGAGGCTATCTGTTCATCTCTTTGCGACCCCAGATTCTGACCTGAGATAGTAGCAATATCAGTTACCGGTTGAGGTTCGGGGCTTCCAATCTGATCCCATCCGTCGTATGGTGAAGAACCTCCGCAATTATAGCCTCTTGGCAGGTAACATGCGTAATATGTATAATCAAGGTGCGCAGTTGCAACAATAAAATGTGTGTCATTGGCATTTATTTCAAACAGTGAAATTGCACTTGTAGATGAGAGTTTCGATGATACAATTGGGTACTTACTTATAATTGAGCAGTCTGCCCCGTCCATATATCCTCTGTAATAGGTTTTTCCTTCAGCTGCCAATTCATTAATGATTTTAGTTGTCCAGTCTTCTCCGTTGTAGTTTCTTACTTCAACAAAACTTACAATATCAGGATCAACATCTAAGATTACATTTTTAATTTTTTCTAATCCGTTAGTAACTGAAGTACCCTCTTGCCAAATATTAAACTGTAAGAAAGAAACATTAATGGGGTCGGTTTGAAGGGTGCTTTTAAGTTGCTTTTCAGGGGTTGCATAAAGATATCCTGTAAATAGGAACAACGATGATAGCACGACAATCAGGGAGTAGTTTTTTTTCATGGCATTGTTTTAATGATTAATAATCTCAATTAAGTAACGATTTAAAGAAGAAATGCCCTAAAGGATAGGCGATGTTTTTGATATAGCTTTTTGTTTTTCATTTTGTTATTGAAGTTATAAAGTGATATCTTTAAAAAAACAAAATAACTACACCTTTTATTTATTAATTAAAATTCATTCGAATGATTTTGAACGTATTTAAGAATAGAACAGTGTTACTTACTTTGGTAACACTGTTTGCATGTACTGCTATTGATGCAGGTGAGAAAAAAGATAAAGAGAAAACAAAAGAACCTGTTGACACTTTGATAAATAGTGGTTTGGTGTCAGGTCTTAAGTGGCGTTCTATAGGTCCTGCATTTACATCGGGGCGAATAGCTGATTTTGCTGTTAACCCAACCAATAACTCAGAGTTTTATGTTGCAATTGCTAGTGGGAATATATGGAAAACAACGAATAAAGGGCAAACATTTAAACCCGTATTTGAAAAGCAGGGTGCTTACTCTGTTGGTTGTCTGGCCATGGATCCGAACAATGCAAATATTGTGTGGGCAGGTACAGGAGAGAACAATCATCAGCGTGCTTTGGGGTACGGCGATGGTGTTTATAAAACTGTTGATGGAGGTAAGAGCTGGAAAAATATGGGGCTGAAAGATTCACGACAGATAGGGATGATACTTGTTGACCCGAGAAATTCGAATGTTGTTTACGTTGCTGCTGAAGGGTCAGTGTGGGGACCGGGAGGTGACCGTGGCCTGTACAAAACTACTGATGGAGGAAAGTCGTGGAACAGAGTTC
>QMLL01000455.1 GCA_003646715.1 Deltaproteobacteria bacterium | reverse complement strand
TTCATGATACCGGCAAAGATTTCCTTTCAAACCCGAGTGCTCTTTCAAGGTTGTATGCAACCCTGAAAATTTTAGACTCGTTTAAATGAGATGCCAGTATTTGAACTCCAATAGGCATTCCATATCTGTCTAGGCCACATGGAAGCGAAATCCCCGGAATTCCCGCAAGACTGGCAGGAAGCGTAAAAATATCGGTAAGATACATCTGAAGCGGATCATCCGCTTTCTCTCCTATCTTAAATGCCGTGGTTGGAGCAACCGGTGTAATAAGGACATCACAATCCTTGAAAGCGTCTTCAAAGTCCCTCTTGATAAGCGTCCGCACCTGGCTTGCCTTTTTGTAGTAAGCGTCATAATAACCAGCAGAAAGAACGTAAGTCCCAAGCATAATTCGCCTTTTTACCTCAGCGCCAAACCCAGTTGATCTGGTTTCACAGTACATATCGATCAGTGACTTTGCGTTTCTGTGACGGTACCCGTATTTCACACCGTCGTACCTTGCCAGATTGGAACTTGCTTCGGCCGGGGCAATAATATAGTAAACTGCAACTCCATACTCGGTGTGAGGAAGGCTGATCTCTTTTATATTTGCTCCCAAACTCTCTCCCAATTCAATGGCTTTTTTTACACAGCTTTCCACTTCATCATCTATGCCGCCGATGAAATATTCTTTCGGTACCCCTATGGTATAACCATCCAGACCATCTTTGAGGGTTTCCACGTAATCAACATCTTCCCGCGGAATGGAAGTCGAATCCCTATCGTCGTAAGTTGCTATAACATCTAACAATATGGCAGCGTCCGTTACATCTTTCGTCATCGGACCTATCTGGTCCAGGGATGAAGCAAACGCCACGAGGCCGAAGCGGGACACAAGCCCGTAAGTGGGTTTAAGTCCTACTACTCCGCAGTGTGACGCAGGTTGCCTGATCGATCCTCCAGTATCTGAGCCCAGAGCACCAATACACATATCCGCTGCCAGAGCGGCCGCAGCCCCCCCGCTGGATCCTCCCGGAATTCGATCCAGATTCCAGGGATTCCTGCAAATTCCCATGGCCGAATTCTCCGTGGACGATCCCATGGCAAATTCATCCATGTTTGTTTTGCCGATCACTATGGCGCCTGCTTTTTTGAGCGCGGAGTATACAGTAGCATCATAAGGCGGCACGAAGTTTTCAAGAATCCTTGAACCACACGTAGTCTTAATCCCAGAAGTACAGATCAGATCCTTAACAGCTAAGGGAATACCATAAAGCGGTTGCTTATCCCAATCCACATTTTTAATGCCGTCTTCCATCTGTACAGCCTGATCTCGTGCTTCCCTTTCCAGCACCGTTATGTATGCGTTTACCTTATTATCGTAAGCCTTGATTCTGCCAATCACAGCATCAACCAGTTCCACAGGTGAAACCTCACCTTTCTTCAGGAGGTTACGTGCCTGCTCTATTGTCAAATGTGCAAGATCCATGATTCTTCACCTTCGTGAAAATGCTAATAACTAAAATATCTTTGGAACGACAAAACTTTCGCCGTCGTCTTCCGGAGCATTGCTGAGAACTTTCTCCAACTCCAGAGACGGCTTAACCTCATCATTCCTGAAAGCATTTTCTTTTTCCATGGCATGGAACGTTGGGGGGACATCGCTGGTATTCAGCTCGTTCAATTTGTCCATGTACACCAATATTTCATTTATCTGTCCCGTAAAAGTTTTTATTTCATCCTCGCCAAACTTTAACCTTGCAAGTCTCGCCACATGTTCCACTTCTTCTATGCTAATCTTCATCGGTGTTACTCCTCCGTCCAGTGGCTATTGCATTCCTTCCATTTTCAAATACAAACGATCCTGATCCACTTTCAATTCCGTTATTCTGCCGCTACGTATGGACAGTAAGAAAAGCTCCTTTCGAACATCTCCGGAAGGTAAGATCGTCATCTTTCCGGTGACACCCTCAAAATCTCTTATTTTTAACAATTCCGACCTGATGGCACCACGGCTTAGATTCTCCGCCCTGCTCTTAGCGGTCAGTATCAAATTAAGAACGTCGTATGCCTGGGCCTCCAGGTATTGTGGTTTTTCATCATAGTTGCCTTCGAAACGCTCAACAAATTGTTGCACTTCCACTTTCATGCTGTCAGCAAAAAAACCTCCCACAAATATGGCTCCCTCGAGATAAGGTGCATACTCTTTTTCAAGTCTGGGTGTATTCCAGAGGTTTGTTCCGAAAAGCCTGACTCCGATCACATCGTTGTAGACAAGCTGTGAGGCTATTAGGCTTGCCGTTTGAACCTGATCCGGCAAAAATATTGCGTCAAACGCCGGAGGCGAAAGTACGGAAATCGGTTTTTCTTTGCTACTGCGGGTAGGCAATGGAATCCCTGCTTTCACGAAAAGATTTCTAATTGGTTGAGTGAAATCTGTTGTACCCGGATCGTAACCAACTTCAGCCATAAGTTTAACCGGCAGCTTCCCCAGTTCTTCTGAAAATACTTTACGGAAAAACCGTCCGTAATTATCTTCCGGGTATAGTATTCCGAAACTGTGGAGTTCGAGTTCCGCTACCGCGTATGCCACCAGCAGTTTTGCCTGATCTTTGTTTGTCAAAAAGACCCTGAAGACGTAATCACCAATGTCTACAATATCTCTTTTTTGAGTGAGCGTAATAAGAGGCACCCATAGCTTCTGAGCTTCTTCCGCTGCTTCATCAACCACTTTCCTGGACAAGGGCCCTATGATTGCCATCACATGATGATCGTTAACCAGCTCATCAACCGCCTTTGTAATTCCTTCTTCACTGCTGCTGTCTTTAACTATAATCTTGATTGGCTCTTCCCAGGTAGATAGATTATATAGCTCCTGAGCCATATAAAGTCCCCGGAGTAACCTTCGTCCATATGGTTGGAACGGTCCG
>QMLL01000454.1 GCA_003646715.1 Deltaproteobacteria bacterium | reverse complement strand
ATTTCAAATCTGTCATGCCGGACTTGATCAGGCATCCAGACAAGGATCTCTAGATTCCGGCTCTCAGCTTCGCTTCAGCGGGAATGACGAGAGAGGTAATTTGCTTCTACTTTACGCTTATCTTCTCCCAACAGAGCAATTCCTCGTATTTATCAGAGGTTGCTAAAATACAAACTCAGCGTGGGTTCCTGACTTAGATCGTTGCCAGGAAAGATGCATATAATTAGCATATTTGTCGCGTCTATGTACAAATCCTAGTAGTTTTGTTAAAATTTAATTGCCTTTTTAAACGGTAAAAAATAGCTACATTGATCGAAAAGTGTTATAGATTAAAACAACTATATTTCTGATGAAAGGGGAAATTGATATTACGAGAACTTTAACAAGAAGAAGCAAACGCCAAAGCCGAAAAGAAATTTTTGGTGATTTTAGTAAGAAAAGAGAGAAAACTTTAAAAATAGCCACCGCTCTGGCTCCGGTGCTTGAACAGATCGGAGTGCCGGAAGCTAGTGAATTTGTACCCGATCCATTCCAGCTGAAAGCTATTTCACTTCTGGAAAAGACCGATGTTATTGTAACTGCACCTACGGGAGCCGGTAAAACATGGATTGCGGAAAAAGCAATCGAAAGAGTTTTCAAGAGCGGCGGCCGATGCTGGTACGCTTGCCCGCTGAAAGCTCTTTCTAATTCCATTTATTCCGAGTTCGGTAAGATATTCGGCCAGGAAAACCTTGGAATATTGACAGGTGATCGGAAAGAAAACCCGAGTGCTCCCATCATTGTAGGAACCACCGAGATCCTGCGTAACCAGCTTTATGATGCGATGTCTGAAGGAGAAGATCTGCCGGTGGACCTTGTGGTACTGGATGAGGCGCATTACATAGGGGATGAAGAAAGGGGAGTGGTCTGGGAAGAGGTGCTAATTTATCTCCCAACCAGGGTGCGTTTGCTGCTTTTATCCGCAACGATTCACAATGCCAAACAGATTGCCGATTGGTTAACCTGGCTGAGGAGTGTGCCATGCGACCTGGTTTCTGTTGACGAACGCCCCGTTCCCATTTTTCCACTTTTCCTGTTCCCGGAAGGTGAACTGTACCCGTTGAATGGTAAAAAAGGTGTTTTGCCGATAATAGCTAAAAAGTCGAGTCAATATCATCGGAGAAGACACAGAAGAACATCATTTCCATCAGTAGCGCAGATTCTCAACTACCTGGAGCAGGCCAACCTGTTGCCTGCGATATTCTTCTTCAAATCTCGCAGTGATTGTGACCGTGCTGTCGAACAATGTTTGTGGGCACTTCAGAAAGGGGACCTTGAAAAGGAACCCATGGATTATGAATTCAGCTCTGAGCTGCTGAGGTTCCTTGAAAACAAGTCTTTCTTAAAAAATCACAGACAGTTGCAAGCATTGGTTGAAGCAAGAGTTGGTGCCCATCATGGTGGACAGCTACCCATATGGAAGGTGCTTCTGGAAACTATGATGAAAAAGGGGCACCTGAAGGCAATATTCTCCACATCCACAGTTGCTGCAGGGGTTAATTTTCCTGCCAGAACAGTGGTATTGTTTCAGAGTGACCGTTTCAATGGCGAGGGGTTTGTGGAACTTACCTCCACTGAGTTGTTGCAGATGACGGGAAGGGCCGGTCGCCGTGGTATGGACAAGATTGGGTTTGTGTTACTCTATCCCGGTCCTTACCAGCGCCCAGACGTAATATACGATCTTTTGAAATCACCACCGGGTTCGGTTGAAAGCCAGATCAAGGTTAACTTTAGTATGGTGTTGAACCTTCTTCTGTCTCATAAACCTGCTGAAGTTATGGAAGTTTTTGCTAATTCGCTTGCAACCTACCAGAGCATAGCTGCGCAGGGAGACCTTCTGGAAAAAAGAGACAGAATTCGCCAGAAGATAGAAACCTTGTTGGTTAACGCAAGGTGTAAAACTTTTGACGAATTGATGCTGCTAAGGGATAAGTACAAGAATACTGAGAGAGATCTTGAAATTTTAACCAACGAAATTGCAAAGGAATCGAAGCTATTGGCTCTTGAGCCGCTGGTAAAACCGGGTGCGATTTTCCGAACCGCAAAGGGAGACGTATTTGTGGTTGTTAGGAAAGAGCAGGTGAGGGGACGGGCTGGGATACGATGCTGGAGAGTTACACCGATACTGGAAGGCAAGAGCAGCAAAGTCAGGTCTTATTGGGTAAGGCTGGAAAAGGTAACAGGTATTCTGGACGCTAAGGTTGAAATTCCCGAAGAAATCGGGCGATTATTTCCCGAACCCTGGATGAAAATTGTAAAGCATGTTTGTGAGACTGGAACCTTCAAGGGCGTGGAGGAACTTGAGCCTGATGAAACTAATGAGCGTTGGAAGGAGCTCAACGAAAAAGCCCGTGAAGTCAAAGACCTGCTGAATAAATTCCCATGCAACGGTTGCAGTCTCCGTATGACCTGCGTAGAGGGCAGACGGTCCAAGCTTCGAAAACTGATCAAGAAATCTATGGTTTATGAAAATCAGCTCCACGCGATTCAATATTACCTGTGGAAAGAATTTCAGAGACATCTGGAGCTTTTGAAGGCCGAAGGGTACGTCAGCAAAGATGGCGAATTGACATCAGACGGAATCTGGGCATCCAGACTGCGCCTGGATCAGCCACTGCTTGTGTCTGAATGTATCAGAACCAATGTATTCCCCGATAATGATCCTGTGCTCTTAAGCGCATTGATGGCGCCTTTTGTTAATGACAGAAGGACGGACAAAGCTGGTGACTACGCAACATATAAGGCAAATGGTAAGCTCTACAGGCGGTTTTCGAAACTTACCAAGAAACTCAATCCTTTGATCAGACGATTGAACAAGGAAGGATTCCCCTGTTCTCCTCTTTCATTCTGGCCTGCTTTGACAATTTACCT
>QMLL01000453.1 GCA_003646715.1 Deltaproteobacteria bacterium | reverse complement strand
TCAATCCAAATCCATGATATAAAAGAGCTGTGGACATGGCAAAATCTCCTTGATTTGTTCATTCTGTTTCAATAAACAAACCAATTTTTGCCATGTCCCTTTTTTATTTTCAAGTACTTAGGTACTCATTTGCCGGAAGAACCATAAAATTTATGAGACGCTAAAACGTTACATGTTCACAGGTAAGTATCCTAAACAAACGCTTTTGCTATGCACAACTCCTGGAATTTTCTATGAAATATTCTCTGCGCGAACCTATTTTTCAAGGATCAGAAACATTTTGAAAACAGGTACTTATAAAAAAACACAAATTAAGCAATCGGTTGGCGACAAAATGCTAAAATTCGAAGCAATTCCCCTATCGCATAGCCTATGCCAAACTCCTGCTTCCGCGCTCCGCGGCTTCTTGAACGCTCCGCGCAACCGGTTGGCAATGAAGCGGAGCGGAATTGCCAGTCCGAGTTTACGCGATTATTCGGCCTTCTTTGGTACGTCAACGTTCTCATTCTTGTCGCCAACTCAATCGCCACCTTCATCTTCCGCAGCACCGTTTATACTTTTTTCCACTCCCGCAAGGGCAAGGTTCGTTGCGCCCAGTTCCAGGATATCTTGTTTTATCTCGGCTCGGTCGCGTTGACGCTTGTCTTGTATCTGGTGGAGACATATTTGGAAACATCTCGTGGTGCCGTTTTATCATTGGCACAATTACCGTTTCCGAAAAATCTAAAAACTCTTCTTCGTTCATTCCTAATGCAGGTTGCATTCGAGCCAAGCTTTCTATTCTTTCCTTCTCTGGCAATAAAGCAAGATTCCAGCACATCTGAGCAATTGAAAGCGCATACTGCACCTGCTCGTGCGACCCATCTGTTTTATCTAATAGCGGTTGCGCATATGCAATCATTGACTCTGCCATCAATCCCATAATGCACCTCTTGTATTGTTAGGCCGAACATACATTATGTGTTGCGACGGAAAACGCCCACAACACGTTTATTCTCCCTCATTTTTTATTGACTCTATTTTTATTGCATTGAAATGTCAACGAAAAGATGTGATATTACCACTAGGGAGAGTTCTTATGGGTATGTATAATCCACCACATCCAGGAGAAATCATAAGAGAATTTTGCATTGAACCATTGAATCTTAGAGCGTTACTGAAACTGCCAGAGCATTAGGTGTCACAAGGGAAACACTTTCTGCTCTCTTAAATGGGAGGTCCGGTATCAGCCCTGAGATGGCGCTGAGGCTCTCAAAGGTATTTGGCCGCACGCCAGAAGGATGGCTGCGACTTCAGTTAATATGACCTGTGGAAGGCAAAACAAGTATTTGATGGGAAAAATTTGAGAAAACTTAAGGTGGCCTGAGTCTCCCTTCGTTTTCGAGGCGTTGTTATGTGTTCCATGACACTTTATTCCCTTTACATAGGGAATAAATAAGAATATATTATCCCCATCTAGGGGGAATAATGAGGAAAGATATATTCAAACTGCTTGTTAGGCAATTCATGGAGAAGGACCTCTCCCAAGTTAAGGAAAGAGATTTTTCTCTTCCATTGGCTCCCGATAAGGTTATATCCATAGTGGGTATGAGGAGAACAGGTAAAACGTGTCTCCTCTACCTTTTGGCTCGGCAGCTCAGAGAGAGTATCCCTAGGGAGAACATAGTCTATGTCAACTTTGAAGACGACAGGCTTTTTCCACTTGAACTTGGCGATATGGACCATTTGGTCCAAGCTTATTATGAGCTGTTTCCTCATAAGAGGGAAGA
This sequence comes from Deltaproteobacteria bacterium, assembly GCA_003646715.1. Classification (GTDB taxonomy): domain Bacteria; phylum Desulfobacterota; class Syntrophobacteria; order B119-G9; family B119-G9; genus B119-G9. The sequence continues at coordinate 1,142 of QMLL01000453.1, read as the reverse complement.
ACAGGTTCACTTCCTTTTCGACGAGATCCAAAACGTGCCTCATTGGGAAACTTTTATCAGGCGCCTTCAGGACACGGAGAACTGTCAGATATGCATCACCGGTTCCTCATCCCGGCTCTTGGGCAAAAAGATAGCTACAGCCCTCAGAGGAAGGACCTTAACGTACGAACTCTTCCCCCTTTCCTTTAGTGAATTTCTCACTTTCAAGGGCGTGGAGTACGTCCCTTATTCTCCTCGCTCTGAATCGGAGGTGAAACACGTCTTTGCCGAATATGTAGAAAGGGGAGGGTTTCCCGAGGTTGTGAACTACGAAGAAGACCTGCTTTTTCGGACCCTGAAGGAATATCTGGATATGATCATTTACAAGGATATTGTAGAAAGATATAGAGTGACAAACCTCTTTGTTATCAGGTACCTCATGCATTATCTCATAAGGAACATGGCAAACTTGGTGAGCCCCGGGAAACTCTTCAACGATCTTAAGTCACAGGGTCTGAAGATATCAAAAAATACAGTCTACAATTACATAAGCTTCATGGAAGAGGCTTTTGCCCTTTTTTTTATCCCTGTGTGGACATCTTCCCTGCGTAAGGAGTGGCGAAACCCAAAAAAAGTCTATGTGATAGACCATGCCGTAAAGAAGGTGTTGCACACCAGGGAGGATACTAGGAGGGTTTACGAGAATATCACTTTCATGCACCTCAGAAGGAGATTTGCTAGAGTTACCTATTTCAAGGGGCGTCAAGAGGTAGACTTCTTCATAGAAAACGCTAGCCCTCCTCTTCTCCTAAATGTGTGTTACGATTTTTCTGCGCACGAGACAAAGACAAGGGAAGTAAGGGGATTAATAACTACCATGGAAACCCTGAAAATCAATAAAGCCTTTCTTCTTACGGCAGATACAACAGAGGAGATAAAGGTAGGAAAGAAAACTCTTGAAGTAATACCTCTGTGGCGGTGGCTCTTAGAGAACCAAAGCTAAGGTTAAACAAAATCCTGTTAACCGTCTCTCTGAACTACGAAACCGCCACTATGCTCGCAACAGCTGCATAGTGGCCTGTAGTTCATAGTAACAGTGTGGAAAAGGTCAAGGTGACCACAAAGAGAGTTAAAGCGTCACTGGTATGAGCGACAATAGACGC
>QMLL01000452.1 GCA_003646715.1 Deltaproteobacteria bacterium | reverse complement strand
GGTAGGACGCAGACTCACTACCCGACATTTCGACCCTCCCGCAGGTTCAGAAGCGGTTGAGGGCATTTTGTGCCCTGATGTGGGGCTACAACACGTGCAACTGACGCAATTTCAACCCTGCGGGAGGGTTACCGATCAATATGTCGGGCAGTGAAGGACACGGATAAACGCAGATAGGCGCAGATTTTTGGTAAGTGTGCAGTGAATCGTGTGCATGCGGTTGGTGGCGGATTACGCCTTTGCCGCGCCGCCTTATTACGCGGAGATTCGCAGAGAGGACGCGGAGTTTTTGCGGAAAAGGGGATGAAGTCCCTGCGTAAGATTGTGTACACCTACCGAATGTCAGGGGCGAGACGTGATCGAGGTCATAGACAAGGAAGGTTGGCGGAAGCGGTTCGGTATCGAGCGGGCCATCACCCACATCGGCAGCGACCCGCGCAACGACATCGCGCTGGAGTCCTGGCGGGGTGGAGGGGTTGCGCCGCGTCATCTGCAATTGATTGCGTTGCCGAACGGACGGGGGTATCGGTTGGTCAACCTGGGGGGCGGTGAGGTGGTGGTCGGCGAAGAGCGTGTGCCGCCGCGTGCCTCCGCCGATGTCGCGCCCGGCACGAGTGTCAAACTGGGCGATTTCACGCTGATTTTCATGGCCGGGGGAGACAGGGTGGCCGAAAGACTGTCGCCGGAGGCCGTGACGCCCGCCGTGATCGCTCCGACTCCTCCTGCCCGTCCTCCTGCTCCTCCTCCCGCTCGTCCTCCCGCCCCGCAGCCGCCCGCCGTCGTGGAGGAGGAGGTCGAGGAGGCCGCCGTCGAGGGTGACAGGCGTTCCGAGGTCATCGGGTTGGAAGTGTCGTTGCCCCGGACGCGGCTTTCCCCCGATGAGCCGCTGGAGGGGACGATTACCGTCCGCAATCTTGGGGAGCGAACGGGGGTGCAGTTCCGGTTGGAGGTGGAGGGATGGCCTGCCGAGTGTTACGAGATTGGCCCCGCGCCGATTCTGTTCCCCAACGCGGAGCGGGATGTGCCGCTGCGGTTGTATCATCCGCGCGGGGGGCCGCCGTTGGCGGGGAAGCATACGATTCGCGTCCGGGCCACCGCACCGGGGGAGTATCCGGGGGAGGTGGCGACGGTGTCGCAGGAGGTGGAGGTGGAGCCGTTCTACGACCATAGCGTGCGGGTGCTCGTGGGGAGTGGGAGTGGGACGCGGATTAACGCAGATTAACGCAGATGGGGCGGGTGTACACTTAATTGTGGTCTCCATTTTTACGCGGAGAACACAGAGGAGACACCGAGACGCACGGGGATTCACTCTGTTTTTTTGCAGAAACTCCGGGGACGGTTCAAAATGTGTTGACATTTCGCCTGCGGGGCTGTCACGCGGAAGTGGATGAAAGTTGGACGCGGATTAACGCAGATGAACACGGATTTCACTACCCGACATATTGATTGGTAACCCTCCCGCAGGGTTGAAATTGCGTCAGTTGCACGTGTTTATAGCCCCACATCAGGGCACAAGATGCCCCCAACCGCTCCTGAACCTGCGGGAGGGTCGAAATGTCGGGTAGTGAGAACACGGATTTTCTTTCCCTGCCATCTGCGTGAATCAGCCTTAATCTGCCTCCTCTCTCTGCGAGTCTCGGCGTAGAAGGCGGTGCGACGGAGGCACGAACCGCTGGATTGGCAGGGTTTGCAGATTTGACGGATTGCAGGCTTGCAGGCTTGAACAGACTAGGAAGGGTTTTCGATGTGGGATTCTGTGGCTGTGGCTGCCGTTGACCGGGAGGTGTGGTTGCTGTGGGCGTGGCGGGCGATGTTCGTCATCGCTTTGGTGATGGCTCTCGTCGCCTGGTACTGGTTCCGTCGCCGCCAACTCCGGTTGTTGGAACAGGTGCTCAGGGTGATCGTCACCAACCAGGGGAATATCCGCAGTCGGTACGAGTTGGAAGCGGAATCGCCCGATGGTGCACTGTGTCTCGCCTTCGCCGCCGAGGGACAGAGCCTCGTCCCGTCGGTGGAGGAGGAGTTTAAGGGGTGGTGGAAACGGGCACGGGAGGCGGTCGGCAAGGGGATGCGGGCCGGGAGTTCTACCGCCGGGTTCCTCGATTCGGTGGGGAATCTCCTGCCGCGCTCGGTGGGAAGGCCGTTGCTCCAATCCTCGCGGGAGATTCGGCAGGGGCAGTTGGCAGTGCGCCGGGCGGAGCAGACGCCCCGCCGGGTGGCGCAGTTGCAGTCCAAAGTCAAGAACATCCGGCGGAAGCCCGAAAAGCAAGCGGTTGAGGTGCTCGCGCCCCAGGCCGAGACGGAACACCTGGAGCCGGGGGAGTCGCTGACACTGCGGCTGCTGGTCATGCCGGTCAGTGTGGGGGAGACGCGCTTGTGCCCCGTCGTGGTGCGCTCCCGGTCGCTGGAGCAACGGGGCGGGGAGTGGCTGGTGACGGAGGAACAGGTGCAGGTGGTGGGGTTGACGCCGTTTCAGCGGTACGGGCCGTATCTGGTGATTCCGGCGGTGGCCTTGTTGGTGTTGTTCGTCTCGTCGCTGGTGTGCTCCCTCTTTTGACACGGATTGGGACACGGATTTGTGGGATTTCATTGCCCGACACGCCTTTTCTGGGACGCAGATTAACGCAGAAAAACACAGATTTTCTTGGCAGTACTTTTGCAGATTTCACAAAGTGGCTTAGCTCCCCCCGTGGAACGGGGGGAGGACAGGCTTCCCCCCTGCGAGCGGGGGGGACTGAGGGGGGGGCGGGTGGCGAACCACGGATGCTTTGTAAAAAGTGCAAAATTACTGGTTACTACTCAGGCCAGCGGTTGAAACCGCGCCTGAGGAGCTAAAGCTGGCTGTCCACCTGCGTGGACAGGCGCGTCCACGCAGGTGGACGCTCGGCTGCAAGCCCTCTAGAGGCGATTTC
>QMLL01000451.1 GCA_003646715.1 Deltaproteobacteria bacterium | reverse complement strand
TTTTATGCACAAGCATTAAGGAACTGGCTCTGACCTTCATATCCTGAGTTGTTGTTTCAGTAATAAGATCAAGAAGACTATCAATAGTTTCATCTGAATAAACAGTTTTTGACATTTCTTTTATAGTTTTGACGTTTTTAAGATTTTCCATTGACATCGCCATGCAAAAAAGACATGTTTAATGAATTAGTTTTATTTTTTCTGTTTTTTAAGTTGACTATTATATTATATACAATAATATCAAATATACAATAATATCAAGAGAGGCAAATCAGAGTCAATTTTAAAAATAATTTTTATATCAAGACATAAAAAATTTGCAAAAAATTTTTACAATAATAACTACCTGAATATATAGAAATTATATTACTTTGAAATTATTTTACAGGAGGGCGTATATCCATGAAAAATGGAGCCATTAACAGATGCAGGGAAATATCAGAAAATCCTTATAGATATACAAAAGATTGGAAAGAAAAAACCTGCAAAAAAGTTATCAGCTGCTTCGGCATGCACATACCGGAAGAAATCGTGCATGCATCCGGCATAACGCCGGTGATTGCATGGCGAAGCGATGAACCTGTGACCATTGGCCATTCACATGTGGCCACCTTTAACTGCGGATTAACTCGAAGCTTTATAGACGATCTTGTTAAAGACAAGCTGTCGTTTTTGGACGGCATTGCAATAAACAGAATCTGTCTTCAAACCCAGGGGATGCCTTTTATTCTTGAGCAAAATCCTAAAGCGCCCTATCTGGAATACCTGTCACTTCCAGCGCTTTATCAAAGCGCATCCATAAAAGACTATCTTATAGAGGAGATGAAAAGATTCAAAGAAGGTCTTGAAAAATTCTCAGGTAAAAAAATTACAACAGATGACCTTAACAACAGCATTATAATATACAATAAAAACCGCAAACTTTTAAAAAAAATTTATGAAATAAGGAGGAAAAATCCCAAAATATTAAAAGCAAAAGAGATGATGTATATTGTTCATTCAAGTATGGTCATGGACAAGGAAGACAATAATGAACTTTTAAACCATGTTATAGATGAACTTGAAAACAGAGACCTTGTTACAACTTCAGAAAATCCTATCAGAGTTATAACCTATGGAGGGCTATGTCAGACGGTAAATACAAGAATTCTTGATTTAATTGAAGAGTTGAACATGGTCATTGTTGATGACGATATTTTTGTGGGTTCAAAATATTTTGCCAAACCTGTAAAGATCACAGATAATCCAATTGAAGCTTTAGGAGATGAATATTTAAAAAATACTCCTCCATGCCCGACAAAAGGAGACTACAAAACCGACTGGACCGATTTTTTAATCGATATGGCAAGGAAAAACAACGCCAAGGGGATTATCTCTCTTTTAATAAAATATTGTCCACCGCATATGTGTTATTATCCGGATATTAAAAACAAATTGTCGGAAAAAGGAATCCCTGAATTATTAATTGAAGTTGAGCATGAAGTTATTTCTTTTGAACAGATCAAAACCAGACTGCAGACCTTTGCAGAAATAATACAAGGAGTATAATATGCAAAAACATAAAACCAACCGTCTTGAAACAACAAAGTTGATAGGGCCTATGGTCGACAAGCACTGGTCGGATTTAAGATCTGCCAAAGACAGAGGCGAAATGGTTGCATGGTGCTCCGGTCCTATGTTTATTTTTCCTTATGCAATGGGAATGAAATGCCATTTCATGGCCGGCTATGCCGCATATGCAGGCGGCAGGGGCGCTGCGGACAGACTTCTTGAAATAGCCGAAGACGAAGGCGATCTGCTTGACACCTGTTCCTATCATAAAGCTCATATGGGAATGGCTGCCGCAATCAAAAAAGGGCTCCCTTTGCGCGAAGATGTTAAATTGCCTATGCCTGATCTTCTTATCACAGGAAGACTGTGTCCTGAAATGTCCCACTATGCGGAAGGTTTGTATAGAAGGATGAATATAAATGTTGTCGGTATTGACACACCGCCTCCTGCAAATGAATCAAATGTAATGATCCTTGAAAAATTCTGTGAAGCCCAGGTTCGCGAAGTCCTTATCCCGACAGTTGAAAAAATCTGCGGAAAGCCTTTTGACTATGACAGACTTAGAGAAATCCTTGCCATACTTAAGGAAACCTGTCTTTTGAGAAATGAATGCTGGGAGTATTTTAAAAAAATACCTTCACCATGGACTCTTTGGGATTACGGAGTCAGCATAGCTCCTGTTTTCTACATGATGGGCAGCCCCGATGCCGTTCCTTATTATACAAAACTAAGAGACGAACTTGCAGAACGCGCTGAAAAAAAGATCGGCGCAATTGAGCCTGAAGACTTCAGAGTTTACTGGGACGGATGGCTTCCATGGGGGTTTTTAGGACAATTCTCACGCAAAATGACCAGTCTGGGAATAGTTCCACTTGTTGGAAGATATCCGTGGGAATTTTTCCCGCACCCTGAAACAATTGACCTCAACGAAGATCCTGTGGCAACTTTTGCCAAACAGGTTTATTCCAATGGAGGACTTGCAAAACAGAATCTGCCCAATATGAGTCTGCCCACTCTACATAAATGGATAGATGAATATCACCTTGACGGAGTTATCATGTTCAGTTCAAAATCATGCAGAATGTGGAATCTGGGTCATCCTGATTTCATAAAGGCCATAGAAAGAAAAAACGGGATCCCGGGTGTTATTATTGAAGGCGATATGGTTGATTCAAGGATGAACTCCTTTGCCCAGATTGATACAAGACTGGAGGCGTTTGCTGAAATGATGGCTGCAAGAAAAAAAAGCGTGGTAGATTTATGAAATATTGTGCGGGCGATGATATTGTGTCTATTTTTTCAAAAATGGTTATTATTAAAAATGATTCTGCTATCAAGTCATATTCCATAATAAGAAGCGGATCT
>QMLL01000450.1 GCA_003646715.1 Deltaproteobacteria bacterium | reverse complement strand
CAGAATTTCCCTTGTCAACAGATAACTCTACAATTCACAACAACTCAATACCTTCCTCTTTTTAATCTCACTATAAGACAATGAATGCAAGATTTTATTCAGTTCAGGGACAATCTTCTATTTATTGAGTTATGAGAGACACCTGTAAATAACCAGTATGAGTTTATCTCCGTCCAGAGTCAAATCATAAACCATTATGGGATTGACAAAAATGAGGTTAATTGTGTATTAAATTTAATGCGGGGACAAATCCAGCAACCCAAACGGGTCTTTCCGGCCCGCACCCAAGGGCACTCCCAGGGTCGCAAATAAGTACTCTTATCAGAACAGTTTCCACCCATTTGGGGATCAGGAGATCATATTGGAAGAAAAAAAGGTTGAAGATCTCTCGAAATTTACCGTCGGACTGAGCAAACTTCGTCGACGACGTTGTTTTTTTTGGGGAGTGCTTCTGATCTATGTACCGACCATCTGGCTTTCACTTCGGTTAACCAACTCTGATCGACAAACCGCCAAAGTTTTTGCTGTTTGGTACCTATTTGTTTTCATCTCCAGTATTCTCGCGGCAACCGGCAAGTGTCCGCGTTGCGGTAAACTTTTTCATGTCAACGGATTTATACCCCTTTTTCTACGCAAATGCCTGCATTGCGGACTCCATATAACAGCTGACAAAAAACAAAGAAACAACAAGTCAAAACCGTGAGTACAAACATGAAACGACGACGCCGAAAAAGTTTTTCCCTGAAAATAATACTCCCCACAATGCTTGCCATTGTTCTCTTCGTAACCTCCATGTTCGTGATTATTATTCCTCTTATGAAAGGTGAATTAATGGAGGATAAAAGGGCTCTGATCCGTGAGCTCACGAACTCCGCCTGGAGCATTCTGGAAAACCAGTATACGAAGGAGGAAAAAGGCCTTTTGAGCAGACAGGAAGCGCAAAAAAGTGCCATTGAGATAATCCAGGGTCTGCGTTACGGGGTCAAGAGAAGGAGTTATTTCTGGATAACTGATACAACACCGACAATGCTCATGCACCCCTATCGAGAAGATTTAAATGGCGTAAACCTCTCGAACTACACGGACAGTCGTAACAAAAAACTCTTCAGAGAGATGGTAGAAATTGTCCAAAAAGATGGAGATGGATTTGTCGACTACCTGTGGCAGTGGAATGATGACCAAACCAGAACAGTTCCCAAACTCTCCTACGTAAAGATTTTTTCTCCCTGGGGTTGGATTATCGGCACCGGAATCTACCTTGATGATACGAAAGAAGAGATAAGTACTATCAGTAGCACTATCTTCAAGATGTCTTCCGCTATAACCTTTCTCATCGTTCTGCTTCTCTTTCAAATCAACATGGAGAGCCTGCAGATTGAGAGAAAACGCGAACAAGCAGAAAAAGAGCGTGAAAAATCTGAAAAAAAACTCCGGGCTCTGGTTGAAGCTTCCACCGAAGGGGTTTTAATGTTCATTGAAGGAAAACTGGCCTACAACAACAAACCGGTTCTGGATATGCTCGGCTACGCTGAAGACCTCTCCGAAACTAACCTTAAAACTATTTTCAGAGAGGATACAAAAGACTATCAACTTTACACGGATGCCCTTAAAAGCCACAATAGATCCCACGATTTTGAAGCTTCGCTACTCACCGCTCACGGCACCTCGTTAAATGTCCATATCTCCGTTACAGGTACAACCCTTGAAGACCGAAATGGAGTTATCCTGACGCTGAAAGATATCAGTAAAAACAAGAAAATAGAGAACGAATTAGGCCGCAGCCGACAACGCTATCAGTCCCTTACCAACAACCTGCATATTGGAGTTTTCTGCATTGATGCTTCTAAAAAGGGAAATTTCATAGAAGCAAACCCGGCAACAGCTGAGATCTTCGGATTCCAAGAACGTAAGCAACTTTTCAACACCCCTATTTCACTGCTCTTTACTGACCTCTTAGACTGGGAGAACCTCAAGGCTCAACTCAAGGAGAGAGGTTTTGTCGAAAAAAGTATATTCCCCTTAAGAAAACATGATGGGAGCAACACAACCATCTCAATTTCGATGGGAGCAGCATTAAATGATGAAGGTGAGATTAAATATTTTGAAGGTATCATTGAGGATATCACAGAAACTGTAAAATCAGAGCAGGAGCGTGAGAACCTTATCGTTGAACTGCAAACTTCACTACTCTTTATCAATCAACCAATCAAGGAGTTTGCCAGGCCCCCTTTAACCTGCAAGATGAACAGCCCCATCCCCGACGCTGCCGAAATAATGAAAAAACATCAACAAAGTGCAATTCTCATCCAAACAGAAACAGGCGACGACCTTGGTGTAATAACCGATTTCGACATCTCTCATCGATTTGTCGTGGAAAAGATGGCGCCAGAAACCCAAGTTCACCAAATAATGAGTTCCTCAATTTATTCTGTACCAGATGATGCCCTGCTATTTGAAGCCACCCGAATCACTCAGGAAAAATCGATCAGGCATCTCTTTACTCACGGCACAGATGGCCGGATCAACGGTATCATCGACAATCGTGACCTCCTTAACTTCCACCAATATTCATCTTCTCTACTTATCCGGGAAATTGATACAGCTCAATCTGTCAAGAACATAATTAAGGCCCATGACCGGCTGCCCAGAATGATCAAAACCCTAATCAACAGCGGCGCAAAATCGGAAAATATCACCAAACTGATAAGTAAAGTTTCCGATCTGATCACTGAAAAAATTATCACTTTTGCCATCGAAGAACTCGGTCCACCTCCGGTCGACTTTTCATTTATGGCCCTCGGCAGCGAAGGACGCGCAGAACAGACGCTGGCAACCGACCAGGACAATGCCATTATATATGAAGATGTCGAAGAAGATAAAAAAGAAGAGACTCAGGCATACTTCATATCTCTTGGGAATCAAGT
>QMLL01000449.1 GCA_003646715.1 Deltaproteobacteria bacterium | reverse complement strand
CTTAAACGGATTTGCAATACCTAGGGCATACCCAGGATGTGGATTGAGATAAATTTCCGGAGGAGCTGAGTCGACAAGTTTATAAATCTTGTTAATCCGAACAAGATCTTTAAATCTGTTGGGTGGTTCTGGAATTAACATAGTTAGATGTTGAGCCAATTCCTTCAGCTCTTCTACCAGCTTAGCAACCGTGGTGGCTTTTTTCTCTAAACTTCGAAGCTCCTTAAACGTTGCCTCGCCGTAACCAAATCCTTCTATTAAGCTCGATTTCTCATTTATGAATCCCAGTTCTTCTGATGACATATCGCTAATGCCTTCTAGCGTTCGATTAGCTTCCTTCGCAAGCTCTTTCTGTCTGCTGATAATTTGAACTAAATTCTCCAGTACATGACTGGCCTCCCTATTCAAGAACTTTCCAGCCACTTTCTTATTCCATCCGGTTGGACTGGGACCAAGAACATCAGTCTCTATTTGAGCAAACTTCTGTATTGACGACATTTTCAAATCAACAATTTGCTTCTTGGAACGTTTCGATATTTCCTTAAGATTCTCAAGGAATTTCTCTGTCTCCTCTTCTATCTCACACAATTTCTCCTCAATCGCTCTTTCTTCGCTGGGAAGCAACATGCTAGGCTCAAAGCCTTTCCAAATGCGAATCATTTCATCTGGCAGTTCATCTGAAAGCCTCAAGAAATCTTCCAATGCTCTCTCACTAGATCTAATTTGCTCCACCGGAAGTTGAAGGGCATTATCAACTGTAAAGCTCTTGATTCTATCCTTTACCTCGTTTCCCCACCGCTCAGCCGCCCAAAATATCTCGCAAACAGTTTCTGAACTTTTTCCAGGAATAGAGTTTAATAAGTCATAATATCGGCGCAGCTTGTCTCTCTCTTTTCTAAACTCTTTAATTTCATAATCTAACACCTTGCTGTCCTTGTACCGCTGATTTAAGCGTTTAGCCAAATCAGCATGGAGTTGGCCCTTTTGTGTCTTATGGCTATGTAGTTCCAGGCAGAAATCTCCAAGCCCTAGCGCATCCAAACGGTTTCGAACTACTTCAAGTGCTGCCTTTTTTTCGGAAACAAAAAGCACATTTTTGTTTTCATGTAAGGCAGCAGCTATTATATTTGTGATTGACTGGGATTTGCCAGTACCGGGCGGCCCCTCGATAACTAGATTTTTTCCCTTTAGAACGACATCTATTATCGCTGAATGCTGTGAACTATCAGCATCTACGACTATAGGAACTTTGTCAGCGTTGGGGTCTTTATCGAGATCGTATTCCTCACAGGGAGTAACCGAGGCTCCGCCTCCCGCATTTTCCACTCCAATAAGAACGTCTTGGATAATCTTGTGATCGGTAAGCTTATTGCCGCCGGGCCAAGAGTCATTGTCCAGATCTTTGTAAAGGCGTAGCTTGGCGAAGCTAAAAAAGCCCACAATCATCTCTCTTGCTACCCGCCAGCGTTTTTTCTTCTTAATAGTATTATTAACTTCTGAAAAATAATCCTCTGGTGTCGTGTCCTCTGTTATTTCAGGCAAAATAAGATCAAAATCATGGTCAAGCTTTTCAGCTAGAGAAAGATTCGTTTCGATATCCTCTCCACTGTAACTGACAACATAAGTATAACAGTTGGTTTTGGAATTCAGTCGGGTCCGCTCAATATGAAGCGGTACAAGTATGAGGGGTGCTTTGTTAATTATGTCGGAACTATCGCTCTCTTGCCACTCCAAAAATCCAATTGCCAGATATAAGTAATTGATGCCTGCTTCTTCAATCCCTGTGCGCCAATGACGTAGAATATTTTTGCAGCGACGCTCCAAAGGTTTTGCTAATAGCGGAGTCTGTAAGCAATTATCAATATGTTTTGTCTCAAGTACCTTGGTCGGATGAGGAAGTTCATAAGTCTTGTTGATATTAGAACTCCCAAATGGTTTTCCGTTTGTCTTAATTCCTCTGTCCTTTTGATCAGGCGAAGCTTCAAGTTGTGTCTTCTCAACTTCGTTCTTAAAAGGGATTAACTCTTGACCATTCTCGAAAGAACTCTTTTTTTCTTCACTTTCCTCGGGAGGCTCAAAAGGCAAAAATTCCATCTGCCTCCCCTTAGATATCAATAAACGAAATACTTCATTTGGTAATTCGTCGACTATGGGTATGCTACGTCGGTTTTCCCTAAAATTGAGCAATGGATTTCGACGGGATAGATCAATGAGTTTCTTCCGGACACGGTGAAGTGTCTCAGCGACCATCTTTTGCCTTAGATCTGATCTCTGATGGGTCTTAAATGAGGAGCGGTTCATTTCCCTAACCCCCGATATCTAGCCATCGTCTGTGCCTGATATTTATACATTTTTTCCTTCATCACAGTAATTGGTCTGTAAAGTCAAAACTTCACCACAACTCATAGAGTCTGTAGTTGGCTTAGACCTTTGGCTAAAACTATTTGACGTTCCTCCTGTCTTCCTTGTGTCCCCTATTTCCGGAAAGACTTAACATATCCTAGTGAGGACATACGCCAATATGATCGGATATGCCAATGAAAAACTTCAAAGGCAGCCAAAGAAGTAACCTACTATTAGAAACTGTTTTTCGATTTTGGTCTATAGTCAGCCTGTACTCTTCCAGCTTTACGAAAAAGTCTTCTTCGGCAATTAGACCTTTCTCTATTAACAGCTGAGCCAGCACGTCAATCAGCACCGAATTAGCCGTAAGCATTCCTTGAAGGTCACCACTTCGCTAGGATCAAATTTTAATCCATAAATCGCTCCTACTTCCTGCTAGAATCAAAATAAATCAGAAGAATTATTGTTGGTTTGTGTTCAGTCGTTTTCCGGTAACAATCCAATTATCCATGTAGGAACACTTATTGGCAAAACAGTAAAATACCTCTGAGCTAAAGCGAAGTTAGCCATATTGTGAACACT
>QMLL01000448.1 GCA_003646715.1 Deltaproteobacteria bacterium | reverse complement strand
TGAGTAACGTCGGCAACTCCGTAACAGTCAAAGACCCATTCTCAACTGCTCTTGAAATGGTAAAAACACTGAAGGCACAGAAGGTAGACATGGTCATCTGCCTTACTCACATAGGGACTCAAATGGATATGCAACTGGCCAGGACCGTTCCCGGGATTGACATCATAGTGGGAGGTCATACTCATGATTACCTTTTTAGAAAGATCCGTCACAACAACGGGAAAGAAGTTTTAATAGTTCATGCCGGTGTGGGAGGAGAAAAAGCCGGCGTACTTAAATTTGCTTTTGACGGTAGAATAACAAAGCCGACGTGGAAAACCGTTTTGTTGGACGAAAAAATAGCCAGCGATCAAAACATTGATTCTTTTCTTAAGTCTTACAAGATTGCATTCGAAAAAAAGCTATCCGAACCTGTAGGTGCTTCCGAAGTTGACCTGGATGCCAGAAAAACCGTTATTAGACAAAAAGAATCCAATCTTGGCAACCTCATCGTCGATTCATGGATTGACTGGTTCAAGAGCAAAAACAACGACGTGGATTGTGCTGTTATGAATGGCGGTGGTATTCGTGGAGATCGCATCTATCCAGCAGGTAATATCTCGCTTAAAACTCTTCTGGAGATTCATCCTTTTGGAAATACTGTCTATAAACTCACATTAACGGGAGAACAGCTATTGCGAGCCCTGGAAATATCTGCATCTACCATGGTTATTCCTGAAGACGGTTGCGATACAGCCTATCGGCCTCACGGCGGCGCTTTTCTTCAGGTTGGAGGTATCAGATTTGTTATTGATCCAAACAAAAAACCGTTCTGCGCAATTTATGAAGGAAGAAAAATAAAAAGGATCCTGTGTTGTGGAGAACGGGTAATCAAGGCTGAAATACTTAGAAACGGGACCTGGGTACCCGTGGAAAAGAAAAAAACGTACGTTGTGCTGACGAACTCATGGCTCGCCTGTGGTGGAGATGGCTATTACGTTTTTAACGAGGCCAAAAAGAAAGAAGACACCACCTTCAGAATCGTTGACCTTCTAACTTTTTATCTGAAAAAACATTCTCCTGTTAAGCCAGCCACGGAAGGAAGGATAACTATACTCTCGCCTGTTTTAGCAGAGTAATGACAAGCATGGCATCCGCTTACAAAAAGTTTTTTAAGCTTTTCAAACAGTTTTAAACCGCCGGACAGTTATCAAAACAATTTCTGGAGGGCAGTTAAACCGCACAGGGACGCCTGAAGATCCTGCACCGGATGTTGTGTAACCCTTTATTCCACAATATTCCCAGAGGCCATAAGTATACCTTCGAGGGACCCTGACGTGAGTGTAAACCGCGCCAATCCCGGGGAAGCGAATTTGTCCGCCGTGAGTATGTCCGCATAGACAGAGATTGACTTCATTTCCTTTGCAATCCCTGATTATTTCGGGGGAATGAGCAATTAAAATCTTGTAATCATCACTCCCTGTCTTTTCCAGAGCTTTTTCCAGATCGTGACACTTGTAATAATGAGGATCATCTACTCCTACGATCCAGAGCCTGGCACCATTGCGCTCCACGCATTCAGCGTCGTTTATCAACATACAGATACCAGTATCCTCCAGTTCAGGGGCAAACTCCAGGCAGTCGTGATTTCCAAGCACGCCAAAAATTCCTTCTTTAGCGTGGACATGCTTTACAAATTGCCTCAATTTGTGAGTTGTCCTGTAAAAACCTCCAAACATACGAAACCGAAAATCACCACCAAGCAAGCAGATATCTACATCAAGCGGATCAATAATTTTGACGAACCTGTTCGACAGCCCTTTTATGGCATCAATGTGGAGGTCACTGACAAATAGGATTTTAAGTGGACTAAAGGCCTCTGGAAGTCTCGAATCCGTGATATATACGTGTTTTAAACGCACGTTAAGAGCATTCATAATGCCCTTTTCGTAAAGACCGGTCACCTTTAAAAAACCTTCGAACGCAAGTCGAAAAATAACCGAATTCTCGAAATTTACGTACCTGGCAACCACGGGTAAGGGTTCATGGCAAGATCTCCATTGCTTGAATTGTTTACTTGAACGAACAAGCCTGATCCTGTTCTTACTTCCTGGCACTTGTATATTTTCACTCAAAGCGCTTCCGGCGTTGGCAATAACTACAAAAAAGAAAAGAGCAACCAGGGTTAAAGGAAAAGACAGATAGCCAGTTTTGTAAAAAAAACCGAGAGGCATACTCGCCTCGAAAAATTGATCAAGCACCATGAGGGGTTCTCCGGGAGGTATATTTAAGCGTCTTTTAACCATGCTTGACAATAAATCCCCGATCATACTCAAAAAAGACGCAGTGAATCCAACCCAGAAAGGAAAACCCATGAAAAAACCGACGAAACTACCAGCAGTTATAGCACCCAAGAACCCTCTAATTGTCTTATGGTGGCCAAATAGGGGACGACCATTTCCTAATGCAAGGTTCAGGTCCAGAGGCAGGTTGCCACGATCACCAAGCACCATGGCGAGCAGGGCAGGTGTCATATTCACAACGAGGAGAAAAACTACAATCTTAAAAAATATCATAAAAAAACTCGAATGTTCTCCAGAAATAACTATTTTTTACTTTGATTTACCACCTAACCAATTCCACCCCCCCCCATGCCCCTAACTTCTCTTTAACTATAACCACAATTCCGAGCACGCCATCAATATTTTGTGCAAGCTCAAGCGCCCTGTTTATGTCTCTGGGGCTTCTCACAACGTTACCGATGGCTGTAGCAGCGGCATCTGCCAGTGCTACATTTTTGGATATAACTGTTACTGCGTCAGCTTTTCCAAAACTTAACGAATGCCCCACTGTCCCGGACGAAGTACATACTCCCAGCGGCAGGCAATCTGGCTCCAACCTGATCGCAATCCGATTACTCAGGGGTGAGTTTCCCGCAAAGATACCCAC
>QMLL01000447.1 GCA_003646715.1 Deltaproteobacteria bacterium | reverse complement strand
TCTCCGTAGGCAATTTGAGCTTTTTTATCGCTTACTGAGTGCACAAAAGATGAGACAGTAACACATGTTTCTTTCAATTCCCCGGCAATTTTTTCTATTGTTTCTTTTTCCGCAGATGTCGTCGGCGAGGTGGTTATCAGGTTGACCAGGAAATCATCATGGGTTTTGCTGTGTCGCACCACAAGAAACCGCCAGAAGCCTCCGTGTGTGAGGGTGTCATATGGCCTCAAGCCGCTTTTTTCGGCGATTTCTTTCACGATTAGGAGGATTTCGTTGGTTCCCGGCGCCTGTAACCAGCATTCATCCACATCTACCACCTTCTCCCAGTGACCTTTCGCATGAAAGCCAAGTGCAAAGTTCTTAGGCTTCTTAAATTCATTTGATTCTATCTCATCCGACAAGAGCCATCGTCGAGGACCAAAGGTGAATTCAAGCTTATTTCGATAATAGTAAATGGAAGGTGAGGGAACCGTGGGAAGAAAATTAACATCGGAAACATCGCCAATATGAGAAAGAGACTCCCGTACCTGCTCTGTTTTTACTGCTAGCTGTTTTTCATAAACCAAGTTCTGCCACGCACATCCTCCACAAGTGCCAAAATGTTTGCACTTAGGTTGAGTACTCCAAGGAGATTCTTTAAGGACCTCAAGAGGTATCGCCTCAGCGTAAGATGCACGTTTTCGTATGATCTTCGCCAGCACTTTTTGACCCGGAAG
Organism: Deltaproteobacteria bacterium; assembly: GCA_003646715.1. GTDB lineage: Bacteria > Desulfobacterota > Syntrophobacteria > B119-G9 > B119-G9 > B119-G9. The sequence continues at coordinate 2,217 of QMLL01000447.1, read as the reverse complement.
CACGTTTTTCACAAAAATGACAACCCCCTCAACTCGCGCTACCCCCTGGCCACCATATGCAATCTTTTCAATATCAAGTTCTAACTCCGTACCTCTCCTAACCTTCATCAATTCTCCCTTCAATACCGGTTCAATCATTCAATAGCCAGTCTCACATCCAGCAAACTGCTTATGGGCCCACATTCTTTTATAATAAATTTCTACCAACCACTAGCTCTAAATAAACTTCAAATACCTTCGCTGTTGTGATAAACAAGCTGCACACAACATAGTTTTGATAACATTACCAGAAGAAAAATGAGAAGCGCAAAAAACTGAAGCCAGAACATGAACTACTTCAAGATGTGTAACAAATAAAATGAAAATCTGGCAAAAGATAAAAACTTACGGCGAAATGATCAAGTTCAGTCATACTATTTTTGCGCTCCCGTTTGCATTTGCCGCTGTGATTCTTGCAAACAGGGAAAAACCCATCACCTTTTGGATGCTCTTCTGGATCTTGATTGCTATGGCAAGTGCAAGGTCGGCAGCAATGGGTTTTAACAGACTCGCCGACCACAAATTCGACACCCTAAACCCCAGAACCGCCAACAGGGCCCTGCCCCGGGGAATAATAAGCAGAAAATCAACAATAATGTTTGTGGCTGTTTCAAGCTTTCTATTCATTCTTTCCGCTGCTGCCCTTAATGAACTCTGTTTTTATCTATCATTTCCAGTACTGCTTGTTCTTTTCGGCTATTCCTACACCAAGCGATTCACCCAATGGTCACATTTATTTCTTGGCTTTTCCATTGGACTTGCCCCGCTGGGTGCATGGCTGGCTGTCACTGGGACATTTTCCTGGAAGATTTTGCTGCTATCGGTTGCTCTCATGACCTATATAGCTGGCTTTGATATCCTTTACAGTTGCCAGGATATCGATTTTGACAGGAAAACCGGGCTGTTTTCCCTTCCCGCAAACAAAGGACCAAATTTCGCCTTAAGAGTATCGTGTTTGCTACATTTCCTGACATTTTTCTCTCTTGCGACTCTGTATATAATATTCCAGCTAAAAGGGATATACCTGGTATTTCTCGCTGCCATCGGAATCCTGCTGGTCATTGAACATATACTTGTCAATCCGAGAGATTTTTCAAAAGTTAATATCGCATTTTTTCACGTAAACAGCATTATTTCCATTTTAATTCTGGGGGCCATTCTGGCAGACGAAATATTAAGAAGAATATAGGACGGAGACCCAAAAATCATCATGGCGAACGGCAAAACAGAAGAACAGATTACTAGATTCGATAAGCATCCCGGCAAAATCGGGCAAATGTTTAACAGGATTGCACCCACTTATGATTTTCTCAATCACTTTCTTTCTGCCGGTATCGACTTAAAATGGCGAAAATTGACTGTTCGCGACATGGGTATCAGAAATAAAGACCTTGTGCTTGATCTGGCCTGTGGAACTGGTGATCTAGGTTTTGCTGCCCTGGAAAAGGCATCCCAATGCAGAGTTGTCGGAGTTGACCTGGCACTAAAAATGCTCGAAATCGCCCTTGAAAAATCGCAAAAAAAAGGACTTACCACATCCGACTATTCTTTTATTTCCGGTGATATACTTCAGCTCCCTTTCAAATCCTGTACTTTTGACAAGGCCATGATCGCATTTGGTATCAGGAACGTCATGGATACCACCAGAGCCTTCTCCGAAATTCACCGGGTGTTAAAACCTGGGGGAATCCTTGCTATCCTGGAGTTCAGCATGCCTGAAAGGCCTCTGATAAAAGATCTATATCTGATCTATTTTAGAAAAATCCTACCCTTTGTTGGAGGTATGGTTTCCGGGGATCCGGAAGCCTATCGGTATTTGCCTTCGTCTGTCAATAGCTTTACGCCACCGGAAGTGTTATCATTGGAAATGCAAAAAGTCGGATTCAGCATCAAAAATATCAAGCGATACACCGGAGGCATAAGTTACCTAATTCTCGGTGAAAAACAAAGAACATAAGCTACTCTTCCCCGTTGCACATTATTATAATTTGCTAAAAACCCGGAACGTCGAACATATCACAGTGTAAATGAAAAGAATAATCCTTCACATAGATATGGACGCATTCTATGCGTCGGTCGAACAGGCGGATAACCCGAAACTTAAAGGGAAACCTGTGATCGTGGGTGGAAGTGTGCGAGGAGTGGTTTCGGCAGCTTCGTACGAAGCCAGAAAGTTCG
>QMLL01000446.1 GCA_003646715.1 Deltaproteobacteria bacterium | reverse complement strand
TTAGAAAAGGATTTCGCCGTGTCGGTGACGGCGGCTCACCCCGGAAACAGACCCGGATCAGGATTACCCTGCACAGAGCCCCCTTTCAGTTAATCCGGAGGGACAGGCCCAAGGCAATCTCGAAACTGGGCAGGGAAAGAGGTTTGAGGTTATTTCCCGGCGGGGCGGACTCACTTGTAATGTGGTTCTATCTGTGTTTTGAGGTTCAGGCAGTGTTCCGCAAGCCAGGAGTAGCGACATTTTCCCGCGAATCTCGAATATAAGCATGGGAGAAAGGGGAAGGAAATGGAAAGAATCATGAGATTTTTTGAAAACGACCGTTTCGCAAAACACAGTGGAATTGAGGTCCTGGAAGTGTCTGAGGGAAAGGCCAAAGCAAAAATGGAAATCGGCGAAAAACACCTGAACGGCCTCGGACTTGTGCACGGTGGAGCAATTTTCACTCTTGCAGACCTGGCCTTTGCCGTGGCTTCAAATTCTCACGGAACAGTGGCTCTCGCGATAAACGTTTCCATAGCCTATCTGAAGGCAACCACCAAAGGGACACTTTTTGCCGAGGCAGAAGAGGTGTCCCGTAATCCGAAGCTTGCAACTTACGCTGTTCGGGTCACCAACGAAGACGACGAATTGATTGCTCTCTTTCAAGGGACGGTATACAGGAAGAAGGACAAAATATAGTCCATGAAAAAGACGTATCGACTTCCGGAATTAAGTTTTAAATATAGGAAAGTTTACCAAAAGTACCGAAAGCAAACTCAGGAGGGAATAAGGATGGACGATGCCTTCGAACAGAAAATGCGATTGTTTGAAATTATGTACAATCCACGATCGATAGCTGTTGTTGGGGCTTCCACTCACACATCAAAATTGGGAAATTTTGTCTTACGCTCAGCCATTTCATCAAAAGTCGAGACCGTATATCCAATACATGCGGGGGGAGCAAAAGAAATCCTTGGATACAGGGCTTATCGATCCATAGAAGCTATCCCCGAGGACCGGGTGGATCTCTTTCTATTCGCAATTCCCCAGAATCATATTCTCAGCGCTTTACGCTCTGCTATAAAGAAGGGTTGCAAGGCCGCGGTGATTTTCTCAGCAGGTTTTCGGGAGTCCGGTCCCGAGGGGGAAAAGGACCAGATAGCGTTGAGAGATCTTGCCAATGCCCATGGGGTAAACATCATTGGGCCGAATACTCTCGGTTTTTTCTCGACGCACAGTTCCCTCAACGCGACTTTTATGCCGGTACTTTCTGATTATTTTAAAGAAGAGGGAAACATTGCGGTTGTAAGCCAAAGCGGCGGAGTTGCTGGCCTTATAGTAAGTGCATTTATTGAAAATCATCTCCGCATAGGGACTCTCACGTGCCTGGGCAACAGGGCTAACGTTGAATTTTCCGATATGCTTCGGTATCTGGCAAACGATCCAAAAACGAAGATTGTTGCGCTTTTTATTGAAGGTCTCGACGACGTGCGAAGTTTTTATGAACAAGCAAGGGCATGTGCCACAAAAAAGCCTGTTGTAGTACTCGGTGCGGGATATACCACGGCAGGGAAAAAAGTGGCGCTTTCTCATACCGGGAGCATGGCCAATTCCGAAGCTATTTACAAGGGAGCATTCAAACAGGCGCGCCTATTTCAGGTGAAGACTGTTCAAGAACTTGTTGACACCCTGAAGGTGCTTTCCTATGCCCCGGAACCAAGAGGGAAAAAGGTTGCGCTCATTACGCACACGGCCGGTCCGGCCATACTGGCTTCGGACGTGCTTGAGAGGGGCGGGCTGACGCTTGCCGAACTGAGTGCTGAAACAAAACAAGTACTTAGAAAAGAGGGGATGCTTCCCGCTTTTATACCTCCCCAAAATCCCATTGATCTCGCAACATTTGGATACATGGACAAATCGATCTACGTAAAAATAATAAAGCTCCTCGAAAAAGATCCAACTGTAGACTGCATGTTTCCTATATGTATGTCTCCGGTAGGAGACAGAAATCTCGAGGTGTTTCCTTTCGAGGAAATGAAGAAGACAAAAGAGAGCCTGACTAAGCCACTTGTTTTCGTCTGGATTGCTCCAAGCAAATACGAAGACGAATTTAAATCATGGGATCGGATCGGCATTCCGGCTTATCCCAACTCGGAACGCTCGGCAACGGCACTTGTAAATCTGGTCAGAATATTTGAGCTGAGAAGAGAGCCTCTGGACGAACCTTCTGCTGGTAGTTTTTCGAAAGAGTTCTTCAAAGAGATTGACAAGTTCAAAAGTGCCGGGAAGGTTTCTCTTCTGGAACATGAGTCAAAAAGACTACTTAAACTCGCCGGTATTGATGTTGCTGATACATATCTTGCAAAAACTGAAGACGAGGCAGTCCGGGCAGCAAATAGCCTTGGATACCCGGTTGTGATGAAGGTTGCACACGAGAAAATTCTCCACAAAAGTGATGCGGGAGGTGTCAAGCTTAACCTAAAGACCGAAGGCGAAGTGAAGGGAGCATATCGTGAAATAGTGGCATCGGTGGAGAAAAAATGGGGGACGGAGCTTTTCCTGGGCGTTACAATACAACCAATGATCCCTGAAGGAATTGAGGTGATCGTGGGAGCACTTCGGGATGAACAAGCCGGACCGGTGATCATGTTTGGGCTCGGGGGCATATGGGTGGAAGCACTCAAGGACGTAGTATACCGCTTGGCGCCAATAAGTGTTGGAGAAGCCAGGAAAATGCTTCGAGAGATAAAAGGCCATCCTATTCTCAAGGGTTCTCGCGGAATGGATCCGGTAAACGAAGATACTTTGTGTGAGTTACTAGTCAAAACGAGCCAATTGATCGAACGTTGTCAGTTCCAGGAGATTGATCTCAATCCTGTAATTTGTGTTCACAACCAGTGCCTTATTGCTGACGCTCGTATTATCCTCAGGGGGCAATAGATGGAAAGGAATGTATAATG
>QMLL01000445.1 GCA_003646715.1 Deltaproteobacteria bacterium | reverse complement strand
TGGGAAGAATCAAGATGAAGTGAAAAAACTTATTGCGGGTCCGTCTGTGTACATATGCGATGAGTGTATTGAGCTGTGTAATGATATTATTGCTGAGGAATATGAGCGAGAAGATGCCGAGCGGAGTAAAGCTATTCCTAAGCCCTCTGAGATCAAGGCTTTGATAGATGAGTATGTAGTGGGTCAGGAACAGGCCAAGAAAATTCTCTCTGTAGCAGTTTACAACCACTACAAGAGAATCGAAACACATATTGATACCGAGGATGTGGAAATCCAGAAAAGTAACATCCTCATGATTGGACCAACCGGTTCTGGAAAAACCTTGCTTGCTCAAACTCTCGCGCGCCTGTTGAAAGTTCCGTTTACCATAGCTGATGCTACGACTCTTACCGAAGCAGGATACGTTGGAGAAGACGTTGAAAACATAATTGTAAACCTTTTACAGGCTGCAGATTACGACATCGAGAAAGCGTCTCGCGGTATTGTTTATATTGACGAAATTGATAAAATTGCAAAGAAATCGGACAGTCCGTCCATAACCAGGGATGTGTCCGGTGAAGGTGTGCAGCAGGCACTTCTCAAAATTCTGGAAGGCACCGTTGCGAATATACCTCCAAAAGGAGGCAGAAAGCATCCACAGCAGGATTTCCTGAGAATCGATACCACGAATATCCTGTTTATCTGTGGGGGAGCTTTTAACGGTCTGAGCAAGATAATCAAGTCTAGAATTGGTGTGAAGGCAATGGGATTCAGTGCCGACATAAAGAGCGAGAAAGAAGAGCAGGTTGGCGATATCCTGGTGCATGTACAACCGGAAGATCTTATCAAGTATGGCCTTATCCCGGAATTCGTTGGAAGATTGCCTGTAATCGCAACATTGGGTGAATTAACAGAGGACGAACTGGTCACCATACTTACTGAACCAAAAAATGCTCTAGTCAAGCAATACAAAAAACTTTTTGAAATGGAAAACATTAACTTGAGATTTACCGATGGAGCACTGAAGGCCATTGCTCAGGAAGCAATGCGCAGAAAGTCCGGAGCAAGAGGCCTGAGGTCGATACTTGAACACATAATGCTTGATATTATGTACGAGATTCCATCTCAAACCAATATACAGGAATGCGTCATCAGCGAAGACGTGATTCTCAGAAAAGAGCGTCCTTTGATGCTCTACCAAAAAACGGCAGAGAGTGCCTAAATTCTAGAGAAGGGAGAGGATAGGTAGCTAAAATATGTTTGGTATAAACAGGAATAAAGACAATAAACGAGACGATATAAGATCTTGCTCCAGTATAGTGCTTCCACTTTTGCCTCTAAGGGACATAGTGGTTATGCCTCACATGGTGGCGCCTCTTTTTGTGGGCAGAAAGCGCTCCATAAGAGCTCTCGAGCGCGCCATGGGGGTTAACAAGCAGATATTTCTGGCAGCCCAGAAACAGGCTAATCAGGACAATCCCAAGGAAAACGATATATACAGGTGGGGAAGCATAGCCACCATTTTACAACTGTTGAGGCTGCCTGATGGAACTGTTAAGGCTCTCGTTGAAGGCAAAGCGAGAGGGATTATAGATCATTATTTGCCTCATCCCGATTTCTTCCAGGTTGAAGTCCAGCAATTGATTGAGCCCGAGGTATCAGGGCCTGAAGTAGAAGCGCTGAGGAGGAGCATTTACAGTTCCTTTGAGTCGTATGCGAAACTCAATAAGAAAATCACCAACGACATGGTGGTTGCTATAACGAATATCGAGGATCCGTCTCAACTTGCTGACACGGTGGCTTCGCATCTTACATTGAAACTAGAAGACAAGCAGAAACTGCTTGAAACCCTGTCTCCTTTGAAGAGGCTTGAAAAGCTGCTTGGTTACATAAACGCCGAGATCGAGATCATTCAGGTAGAACAGCGGATTAAAAACAGGGTTAAAAAACAGATGGAGAAGAACCAGAGAGAGTACTACCTGAATGAGCAGATGCGTGCAATCCAGAAGGAAATGGGTGAAAAGGATGATTTCAAGCGTGATCTGCAAGATCTGGAGCGACGTATAAAGCGGAAACGGATGAGCAGAGAGGCCAATGCTAAGGCAAGAAATGAGCTCAAGAAGCTGAAGTTGATGTCTCCGATGAGTGCGGAAGCAACCGTGGTTCGGAATTACATAGACTGGTTGCTGTCCTTGCCCTGGTATGAGAAGAGCAAGAGCAAGATAGATATAGATGAAGCCGCTAGAATCCTTGATGAAGATCACTACGGACTTGAAAAACCGAAAGAGCGAATTCTCGAGTATCTGGCTGTTCAAGCTCTCGTTAAGAAGATAAAAGGCCCCATACTCTGCTTTGTGGGACCGCCGGGAGTAGGTAAAACTTCTTTGGCCAGATCCATCGCCAGGGCAACAAATCGTAACTTCATCAGGTTATCTCTCGGTGGAGTGCGTGACGAAGCGGAAATTCGCGGGCACAGGCGGACTTATATAGGTGCTTTGCCAGGCAAGATAATCCAGATGCTGAGAAAAGCGAAGACCAACAACCCGGTATTTTGCCTGGATGAAGTGGACAAGATGAGTGTGGATTTCAGGGGTGATCCATCCGCTGCGTTGCTCGAGGTTCTGGATCCTGAGCAGAACTATGCATTCAATGATCATTATCTCGACGTGGATTACGACCTGTCAGAGATATTTTTCATAACCACGGCAAATACGCTGCATTCTATACCTGCACCGTTGCAGGACAGGATGGAGATCATTCGATTGGCCGGATACACCGAGTTCGATAAGTTGAATATCGCAAAACAGTTCCTGATCAAAAAACAGTGCGAAGCAAATGGGATAACTCTGGACAATATTGAGTTGCCCGACGATTCGATACTGTTCATTATTAGACGTTATACAAAGGAAGCTGGAGTTAGAAATTTAGAGAGGGAAATCGCTTCTATTTGTAGAAAAGTG
>QMLL01000444.1 GCA_003646715.1 Deltaproteobacteria bacterium | reverse complement strand
CTCCCTGCAAAAGAGGAGTTCCAGGAATTTCTCGGGTTAAAGGAGCAGAGAAAGAATATCAACAGTGAATTGGAGAAACTCACGGAGTTCTTCAAGACGGGGATCTCCAATACTAACCCCGACGAGAAGAAGATCCGGGTAGGAGAGACTGTCCTTCTGTTGAGTACCAGGTGCTCAAAAAGGATCAGTCCACGCCTGAAAGAAGACCACCCGGAAATCTATGCAAAGTACGTTACAGAAACTCCCTACGAAGTCTTGGTAGTACAGAATTAGCCTCAATAGTGCCTGCCTGAAAATAATGTCGAAGAGTCGTTTCTCATCTACCAGTAAGGCTGCGCTCGCAGCCTGGTGTCATGGGGAAACCTCTTCCTTCAGGCAGGCAGAAAGGAGATAGAGATGCCAGTAACGATAGAGAAAAAAAGCAGGAAGACAGGCGAGGTTTCCAAGAAAGTTTACGAAACCGTGGCCGAAAGAGTTCGAAAGTTCAGAGAAGCACATCCCATTTCCGAAGGATGGGCGCTCAAAACGGAGATCAGTTTTCCTGATCAGTCAACAGTTCTCGCCGTTGCCCAGGTAGTCAATCCGGAAGGACACGTCGTTGCCACCGGCACAGCCGAAGAAAGGCGTGATGCCAGTTACATAAACGCCACGTCCGCCGTTGAGAATGCAGAGACATCCGCCATTGGTAGGTGTCTTTTCGCGGCCGGTTTCGGTGGCGGCGAGTTCTGCTCCGCAGAAGAACTCCTCCAGGCGCTCAAGCAACAGGAAGAGCTCAAACAGGCGGAACTTCGGGTTGTAAATGGGAATGGTAACCGTAATACCAATGGCAAGAGTAGCTCATCAGGTAGCAGTAATGGTGAGTCCTCACTGGGACCAAAACTTCAGGGTGTAACCTACCGGCGGAAAGGAAACCTCATAATCGCTGAAGGTGATACTTTCAGCGTAAAAGGTATCCTTAAAAACGCTGGGTTTGAGTTCAACCCCGCTAAGTACAAGGTGAGGGCATGGGCGAAGGAAGTCGCCAATGCGTAGAACGAGGAGGTTATAACATGCAAAGACTAGCGAATTTCACCAGACATTACCCTCGCCACGCGGAGATCCGCTACTGGCAAGAGAGGGGGTATTGCCTGGACCCAACTCCGAGGGCACCATCGCTCGACGAGAGCTGGGGAGAGCAGGAGATTGGACAGATCATTGGAAGAGAGATGCGAAACATAAAGGCGCAGGGATTTCACGCAATTTTGATAGGAGGCTTAACGAATATGATGGCCTACGCCTGGTACATTGGCCAGAGCATGGGTCTTCAGGTTCTCCATGCGCGGGGCAGGAAGGGCGAGAATGGGTATACAATCAGTACCCACTCCAAGATGCTCAATCCTTCGCTATTGCCTGCTTAATGCCTAAAAATTCGAGGAGCCCGTTTCCGTATTGTAAATAGAAAATCAATATCCGAAGGTCAAAAGGAGATAGCCATGAAAGGACCGAAGACAGAAGACGTTGCAGAAATGTTGATACAGTACATAAACAGCATTTGCATCGAGGAACTGAGTAAGGAACTCGTTGATCGCATGTCCCAGATCCACCCAACTCTCCAGCAAAATTTTACGAGGGTATGTGTGGACTGGTTCAAGGAACTTAGCGAGAAAAAGTATTATGATTTGAGAAACGAGGCATCGGTGCTGTTGGCGAAAAGGTTGAGGAAAGAATTGGACAGTAGTTATCTGCCTCATGTTTAGCCAACAGTAAGTTAAAGCAAAGATAAAAAAGGGAGTTTCAAGGTTCTTCAACCTTGCTCCCTTTTTTTGTGCTGAGACAAAAGGAGAGGAAGATGAAAGTTGCTGAACTGAAAAAGAGATGCAAAGAATACACTGCCGAGCTCATCGAAGCAGTAAAAAAGGAAAAGAACAGCGAGCGGCTTCTCAACTATTTTGAGTTCTGCTCCAGGTTCCACAACTATAGTTTCGGAAATCGCCTCCTCATCTGGGCTTACATGCCCGATGCCACCTTTGTCGCCGGCTTCAAGACCTGGCAGAAGATGGGAAGGTTTGTGAAGAGGGGGGAAAGGGGAATCCCGATTTTCGCCCCCATGCGAATCAAAATCCGAAAGAAGGAAGATTGGGACCCGGAGCTGGATCTCGAATCGTTGGATGGCTCTGACACTGCACCCCACGAGGAAGACGTAGAAATAATCACCCGTTTTAAAGTGGTCTACGTCTTCGATGTTTCGCAGACAGAGGGCGAACCTCTTCCTGAGACGCCCGATACTCTGGCAGTGCAGGGAGATGCTTCGCTTTTGCTACCAGCCCTTGAGAAAGCCGTAAGAAAACAAGCCATCGAGCTTGCCTATGTTGAGAGCATAGGAGGCTCGAAGAAGGCGAACGGCTGCTCGAGCATGGGAAAGATCAGAATCATCTCATCGCTTGACACTGCGCAGCGCTTTTCCGTGGTCGTGCATGAGTTTGCCCACGAACTTCTTCATGGAGCCTGGGAAAGGAAAGGGGGACTTCCAAGAAAGATTATGGAGCTTGAGGCTGAGGCCACTGCCTTCGTAGTGACTAGGCATTTTGGCCTTGAGACCAAGGCCCCCACATATCTTGCCCTCTATAGGGTCGAGGAGGTTGATATTATGGCTTCTCTCGACCGAATAGTATCTACGGCGTCCAGAATCATAGAGGGCATTCACAAAGAAGCAGAAATAGTACAGAACCTTAAGAAAGCAGCATAGTAGATGCCAACTAGCCAATCAAGGAGGCTTTAAGATGACACCGAAAATAAACAGTGCCAATGACGTAGTATATTACGGAGACGATAAGTTTTACATATGCTTACTCTTATCCAAAGACGATTTGAGAGAGTATTTAGATCAGGAAGAAATTGATAACATTGGAGACCATGTTATGTCGGAGATAGCCAGCAAGATCGGCTCCTCTCTCATGGATTT
>QMLL01000443.1 GCA_003646715.1 Deltaproteobacteria bacterium | reverse complement strand
GAACTCTTGGCATTCGGGTCATCCCACCCACCAGTACCACTTCGTCGATATCAGCGGGAGTAAGGCCAGCATCTTTCAGAGCCTGGCGAATTGGTGGTACCAGCTTCTCAATAAGATCTTCCACAAGAGCTTCAAGCCTAGCCCGGGTTAATTCAATATTCAGATGTTTAGGTCCCGAGGCATCCGCGGTGATAAAAGGAAGATTTATTTCCGTTTCCATGGACGAGGACAGCTCCATCTTCGCTTTTTCAGCAGCCTCTTTCAAGCGCTGCAGGGCCATCTTGTCATCACGAAGATCAATACCGTATTCCTTTTTGAATTCATCTGCCAGCCAATCGATAATTCGCTGATCGAAATCCTCTCCACCCAGGTGAGTATCACCATTTGTTGATTTTACCTCAAAAACACCCTCTCCGATCTCAAGGATCGAAATATCGTATGTTCCACCACCCAGGTCAAATACCGCAATTTTCTCGTCTTTTTTCTTGTCCAGGCCGTAAGCGAGTGAAGCAGCAGTGGGCTCATTTATGATTCTCAACACGTTCAACCCGGCAATTCTTCCTGCGTCTTTCGTGGCCTGACGCTGGCTATCGTTAAAATAAGCAGGCACAGTAATAACGGCGTCAGTTACTTTCTCTCCGAGATAATCTTCTGCCGTCTGTTTCATTTTTTGCAGGATCATCGCGGAAATTTCTGCAGGGCTGCAGTCTTTCCCCCCAACGTAAACATAAGCATCTCCATTTGGGCCTTCCACAATTTTGTACGGGCATATCTGGATATCCCTCTGAACTTCTTCAGAATTATATTTACGCCCTATAAGGCGTTTAACTGCGAAAACCGTATTTTCTGGATTCGTAATAGCCTGCCTCTTGGCAACCTGTCCTACCAGTCTTTCTCCACTTTCGGTAAACGCAACTATGGATGGAGTAGTTCTAGACCCTTCTGCGTTTGTCAAAACTTTGGGTTCACCACCTTCCATGATGGCCACAACAGAGTTAGTGGTACCCAAGTCAATCCCAATAACCTTACTCATAATTGTATCCTCCTTGTAAGGAACTTATTTCCTTAGTTAAAATGCGAATATATTATAATAACAAGATGCTGAATTTTCTACCCCCGTCTTTCCGAGAGTTTCTATGCTTCTGGCTGTTCTTCTTTCTTCTCGGCTTTCCCGCAGGAAACAATAACCTTCGCCGGTCTTAGTAATCTGTCATTCATCATGTATCCCTTTTGATACTGGCATATAACCTTGTTTTCCGGAACCTCTTCACTTTCCTGCTTCTGTATCGCTTCATGGTACATAGGATCAAAGGTTTCTCCTTCTGCTTCGATTATCTTACATCCAAATTGCTCAAGAACTTCCAGGAAACCCTTTAAGGTCATTTCCACGCCTTCTATCAGGCCTTCCATATTTTCACTTTGTTTTGCGTGTTCAATAGTCCTTTCTAGGTTATCTATCACGGGAAGAAGTTGCCTGATAAGATTCTCGTTGGCAAATTTTACATGTTCCTGTTTCTCTCTATCCAGCCGCTTTCTCAAATTTTCCATCTCAGCTGCAAGTCGTAGTACGCGATCTTTGTACTCTGCAACTTCCTGCTCCTTAGCCTTGAGAGCCTCTTTTAATTCATTTAGTTCTTTCTCGGAAATCTCGACAGTTCTCTCTTCTTCCTGTTCATCGACGCTTTTTCCTTCATCTACCTGTTCTTTATTTTCTTCGTTTACGAGTTCTTTTTCTTTTTCAACCTTTTCCATAAACGTAAGACCTCCCAATACTGGCCATTTTCTCAATTAGTTCTGTGCATCAAAAAAAGAAGACTTATCGGTATTTCACTATAACCTATAAGTCTTCGTGACTACGTCTGCAGGTCATCGGAATTAACCGAGAGCCTGATTATTCGTCCTCAAAGATCTGGCTTAGTAACTTTGCCGTATAATCAACCAGCGGAATTATCCTGGAATAGTCCATCCTCGTTGGACCTATAACCCCAAGAGCCCCGAGAATATCCCCTCCTCGGGAATACGTGGATGAAATTAGACTCATGTCTTGAACATCCTGAAATTCGGCTTCCGATCCGAGTATAATGTGCACCCCCCCGGAAGAAAGACATTTGTCCAATAGCCTGATTATTTTGGTTTTTTCTTCGAAAGTAGCAAGCAACTTCTTCATTTGCTCAACATCGGAAAATTCCGGGTAGTTGAGCAGGTTTGTCTGGCCTTCAATGACTATGTCAGTCTCATCAAGCCCTACCTGGAGCGCTTTTTTACTCAATTCTATGGCTTTACGAAGTAGTCTATCAAACAGTATTCGCTCCTCTTCCATCTCTTTTAAAATACGTTTTTTTACTTCCAGAAGCGAAAGCCCTTTCAGAGATTCGCTCAAGTAGCGGCTGTATTTGTTCAGTTCATCCTGCGATATGTCTTCGTCGATGTGGACTAAAAATGACTGTACAATTCCGGATTCTGCAACGAGAATGGTTAAAACCCGGTTCTGGTTAACTCTTACAAACTGAATTCGTTTGAAAATCGTTTGCGATAACTTGGGCAACAGCACAACAGCAGCTTGCTTGGAAAGCTCAGAAAGGATCCTGGAAGTGGCCCTTAATATTGTTTGGATCTCTTTTGGGGATCCTTCATAAGCTTTCTTGATTTTCTCTCTGTCTCTCTTAGCAAGCTCGTTAATTGTCAGTATTGAATCAATGTAATATCGCCAGCCAAGAGCTGTTGGTACACGTCCTGCTGATGCGTGAGGTCTGTAGAGGAGATTAAGCTCCTCCAGGTCTGCCATAACGTTTCTTATGGTTGCAGGACTAACGTCCGTAATATATTTTTTGGCAACAGTTCTTGAGCCTACGGGATCCCCCGTTCGAATGTAGTCAATAACTACAGCTTCCAGTACCTGTTTGTCTCTTGGCCCAAGAATTTCCTGCACAATCATGGTTCT
>QMLL01000442.1 GCA_003646715.1 Deltaproteobacteria bacterium | reverse complement strand
TCATCAACAATATTGCTAACATTACCCCTTCGGGATAAGCTGGGTTGAGCACACGAATGAGAATTGCCATTACGCCAACCAGAAACCCGTAAATATATTTCCCTGTATTCGTCTGTGCTGCAGTTACAGGGTCGGTTGCCATAAATACGGCACCGAAAGCAAATCCGCCGACAATCAGATGTAAATGGGCAGGGAAATCCATTAGCGGATTGATGGCAAATACATTGAGTAAAAGTGCCATTAAATAACCTCCGGAAAAAACAGAAACCATGATACGCCAACTGCCAACACCTGTCCAAAGCAAAATGATAGCACCAAGTAAAATTGCTAAGGTAGAAGTTTCACCCAATGATCCGGGAATAAATCCGAAAAACATATCAGCTACGGACAAATTTTGACCGGTTCCCGTTAATAAATGAACCGATTTTTCTCCATCTTCGGCAGCGAGTTGCCCGAGAACGGTTGCTCCCGAAAAGCCATCAACTACACCTGCTCCATTCGTCATTCCTGCAATCCATACTTTCCCGCCTGACATCCATGAAGGATAGGCAAAAAATAAAAAAGCACGCATCAATAAAGCAGGATTAAAAATATTCATGCCTGTTCCACCAAATATTTCTTTCCCGAAAAGAACAGCAAACATGGTGGCAAGAGACAACATCCACAAAGGAGTATCAACAGGAACAATTAGTGGAATTAAAAATCCGGAAACAAAAAATCCTTCGTTAATTTCTTCTTTTCTGATTTGGGCAAAGAGTGCCTCAATAAATAATCCGGAAGCATAACTGACAACCAACAGAGGTAAGAATTTTAATAAACCAAACCAAACTATTTCCAAAAATGACTTGGTTTCTCCAATAGATAAAAAATGCTGATAGCCAATATTGTAGATGCCAAATAGTGTTGCGGGAATTAAAGCGATGATGACCATGGTCATGGTGCGTTTCATATCTACAAAGTCGCGGATGTGACTCCCTTTTTTTGTAACTTTGTTAGGAACAAAGAAAAAAGAGTCTATTGCCTCGTAAGTTGAATGGAGAAAATAAAGTTTTCCTCCTTTCTCAAAATTGGGCTGAATCTTATCGAATATTTTTCGTATTTTACTCATTGTTAACCTACTTCTTTTATCATTAATTCAATTCCTTTCTGTAAAGTTTCCTGAATATCAATTTTAGAAACACAAGTATATTCTAAAAGGGCAAAATCTTCTAATCCAACCTCATAAATTCCAAGATTTTCCATTAAGTCTATATCGTCCACTATAATAGCTTTCAATAAATGTTGAGGATAAATATCCATTGGCAGATATTTCTCATATTGTCCGGTGACAACAAAAGCTCTTTTCCCGCCATGAATATTTGTATCTAAAACTACTTTCCTGTTTTTGGAGTGTAGCCATGAAAAAAATGTTGCTGATGGGCTGTATTTTTTTATTCCGGGCAATGCCCAACCGAAAAGTTCGTAATAATTGCCTTCGGGAATAACGGATATTAAATTATCGTAAAAGGACAGAAATCCCTTTCTGTTGATTTTAGTGCCGGTCAGAACATTTCCTGAAATAATCCGCACATTTTGATTTTTAATTTGGTCGCTTAACAATTCTTCAACTGCAAATCCGCTGATAACTTCAAAATATTTGGGCGATTTAATTTCAGATCCTACAAGGGCAATAATTTTAGTGGCATCGTAAACACCTTTTGCAAATAATTTTCCGATAATTACCACATCTTGCGGATTGATATGCCAAACGATTTCACCTTTGTTAACAGGACTGATATGGTGAATTTGTACACCGACATTTCCTGCCGGATGTGGACCGTCAAAATAATTAATTTCTACACCTGTAGTCGCTTCCAAAGGACTTTGCTCATTGGCTTTAAGTCCCAAAAAAACATTGCCGTCAGTCAATTTTCCCAAAACATCTGTTCCGCGTTGGAAAAAATCAAAATTATCTTTTAAAAGGAAATTATAATTGGGAGCTAATGGAGCAGAATCAAATCCTGAAATAAAGATTGCCTTTGGTGTAGTATCGGGTTTGGCAATAATGTCGTATGGGCGTTGACGAATATATGACCAGCAACCACTTTCCATTAAAACTTTTTTGATATCATTACGGGAGCCAAGAGTTAAATCGGGAACTTGAAATTCTTTGTAGTCAATGGTAGAGTCGGCTTCTATTATGACTTCCAAGATTTTCCTTTTTTCGCCGCGGAGCACTTCTTTTACTGTTCCGCTTACGGGTGCTGTTACAGTAATATCGGGTGAAAATTTATTGTAAAATAATACATCGCCTGCTTTTACCTTTGTTTCTGGCTTGGCAACAATTTTTGGGATGAAATGGAAGAAATCAGGTGGCTTTACCGCATAGAATTTAGTTAATTCTGTTTCCTGAATATTTTTTTCGGCTGTCCCTATAAGGGGGATATTCAGACCTTTTTTTGTTCGGATTTGCTTACCCATTAGTTTCAATTTTTCAAATTCAAAAATATACTAATTATTAGTAGAAATTTTAAAGATTTTACAAATGAAAATAATCACATACCTATATATATTTAGAATCCAATATTTTATATCGCAGAATCTGCTGTAAAACATTAGTTTTTTGTGAATCTTAAATTAATAATTTCATCCTCTGTTACAACCTTAATAAAATAAATTCCTGACGAAAGTTGACTGATATTTAATTGGATATTTTTATTTTTTGAACAAACAAGGGGTTTAATTATTCGCCCGCTGACATCAAAAATTGTAATTTTCTTAATTTCTTCAAGATTGAAATTCCCTTCTATTGTTAAAATATCATTTGCCGGATTTGGGAAAATCTGAATTTGTGTTTGTGGGAGAGATTGACTTTCAATATAATTTGTTTGTGCAAACAGGGAATCGAATAGTATCTGATTGGCTTGAGCTGTATTCTGAATCTTTTGTATGGAATTGCCGG
>QMLL01000441.1 GCA_003646715.1 Deltaproteobacteria bacterium | reverse complement strand
ATCTCTAGATTCCGGCTCTCAGCTTCGCTTCGGCCGGAATGACGAGAGAGGTAATTTGCTTCTACTTTACGCTTATCTTCTCCCAACCGAGCAATTCCTCGTATTTATCAGAGGTTCCTTAAGTAAACTGCAGCAAAAGCTTGATGCGCTTTTTTCGAAGAAAGGTCTCAGCCAGTACTGCACCGAAATGTTTTGCATAAAAAGACACCAAAACGATGATCGAACGGAATGGATGGTGGAGTTTAAATAATGACTGTTGCTTATGTGATGGAACAGGGGGCATCAATCAGGCTGGAGGGGGAACGCCTGGTGGTTCAGAAAAAGAAAAACACCTATCATACTCTCCACATTTACCGCCTCCCTCAACTGGTCCTCTACGGAAATATATCACTTACTCCTCCTGTGATTGCGAAACTGCTCAGAGAAGGGATAGATACGGTTTTTATGAGCAGAGGCGGCAGGTACCAGGGGCGCCTTCAGCGGCTTTTCAGTAAAAATATTTCGCTGCGGTGTGAACAGTTCGCGAGGATGAATGCCATTGAGTTTTGCCTCAATGTTGCGAAGTCAATTATAGTTAGAAAACTTTCAAACATGCGATCTCTTCTTATGAGAATCAAACGAAACCGAGATGATCCGGCTCTTGCAAAGGGTATAGAAAAAATCAAGTCTATTGCAAAAAGAACCAGAGAAGCTGAAGATCTGGAAAGTCTGAGAGGTTTTGAGGGGGCAGGATCTTCCGCATATTTTTCGGGGTTTGCAAAGGGATTTATTGGTGAAGGGGTTTGTTTTGAAAAAAGAAATAGAAGACCACCCACCGATTTTGTTGTTCAGTTCGAAAGAAAAATGAATCAGAAAATAAAACACGGATTGACGGGGCAGCAGTTAAGCTATCGGGATTGCATAAGGGAACAGGTGAGGCATTTTGCCAGGGTGGTAAGAGGGGAAGACCAGAACTACAGGCCGATGGCGGTACGGTGATACCATGTACGTGATGGTAAGTTATGACGTGGTTGAGGATAAAAAAAGAAATAGGCTTTTCAAATACTTGAAAGATTTTGGTGTGCCTGTACAGAAAAGTGTCTTTGAGTGTGATCTTTCTCCTGAGCAACTTGATCGGATGGTAAAAGGGGTCGAAAGGATAATTGATCTCAAATCGGATAAGGTTCGCTATTATCCCCTTTGCAAGCAATGCGTGGGTCGAGTTGTAATTTCGGGTTGGGGTGAAATTCAGGAAAACTGATCATAATGAAAACTCAGCCAACCATTTTCTACCTACTATTCTGAATAGCAAAAGTATGCCCGCCTGCATGGTCACTTTTATTTGATTCACGCAATTGAGCTATAATAAAATACAAAGAGAAAATCATATTTATGGAGGTTTTGCGATGGGTTTGAGAAGTGGTGAGCAGTTCAGGGTTTATGATGCCAACATGGAGGATCTCTTTGAAGCGGCGATTAAAGTTGCCGGAATGATGGGTATGAACGTAGTCTCGATGGACAAGGCAAATGGTTTTCTGAAAGCCACATCAGGGCTGAGTTTTCTCTCAGCCGGATCTGAAATCTCCGTTCAGATGAATCAGCAGAACGGAGAAACGTCAGTGATGGCAAAAGGCAGGCCGAAAGTAAAGATCACGTTGATTGATTACGGGAGAAGTGCCAGAGAAGTGACACGATTCATGGATCTGATGGAGCAGGTATTACAAATCCAGCCCAAGCACCATAGTGATAAGATCCCCGTTGAAGGTGAAGAAGTGGAGGAAAATGTTAGCAAATGTCCGTCCTGTGAGGCGCCTATATCAGCGACGGATAAGTTTTGTACCAACTGCGGGGAAAAACTGAGTGTTGAGTCAGAGTAAGTAGGGGGTTGAAATGTTTTGCTCACAATGTGGACAGGAATTACCTGATGGTTCGAAGTTCTGCAAAGAATGTGGGGCTCCTTTGAATCCATCTTACGAAAGGGTTACTCAGGGACAAACTGTTGCCGCAGCCGGTCCGGGAACTTTTACAAGGAGCAATACCGAGCCCGATCCGTCCAAGCTTGAAATTATAAACCAATGTGTGGTGGGTTCTATGATCGCTGCCGGGGTGATGGCGTTGCTGGCACTGGTAGGCAGAAACGGGGTTTTCGCCATCATAGATGGAGGAATCGGAACCGCCATATATTTTCTGGTTTATCGAAAACTGGAAAGCAAAGAATATGAAACTGCCAAATCGGCATTGATGGGATGTGCGATTGCGTGTGGGATTATTGGTCTGCTCGTGGTACTTGCAGGTGATATCGGTGGCATCGTTGGCTTGGGAATGGCTGGTGCACTCGGTTATAGTTTCAAACAACTTGAATAGTGACTTTCCGCCCGGTGAAAGGTAGGAGGACGCAGGAGCTTAGCCATGGTTGAGTTTTTAAGCGATGTGTTTATGCCTCTTCTAGTTATCTTGATGGCAGGCATTTATATTGTACAACACATCTACTTTAAAAAAAAGATCGCTCGAATCGGGAAAACCAGGTGTTCGAAATGTGGCTATACGGGAATATTTCAACGTGGTGGCAGCATGATAGATCCAAAAATTGTTTGTCCGATATGTAAGAGCGAGTTGATAGTGCGCATATAGAAGCTGTTTCCATTTTATGGATCTCTGAATGATTCGATCAGTGTTCCATGCCTGAGTTTCTGGATCGCAACTTTATGGCTTTTCAGCCTCTTTTACCTGTTATCACCAGGGGGAACCCCCGTGGCGAATTCTGTCCCGAGCAAAGCAAGGGATGGCAATGGCCAGCGCCATTTTCCATTTAGACAATTTTTTGCATTTATCAGACGCTTTTTAGCCCAAGTTTGTCACTTTTTTGTGTAACATGCTGATATTATTGGATATGGTTATTTTGTTCTTCACTACGTATTTTATTTAGTCAATTTTTACAATACGTTGCAATGGCCTTAGCGGAAGTTCT
>QMLL01000440.1 GCA_003646715.1 Deltaproteobacteria bacterium | reverse complement strand
TATTTCATCCCATTCTGAATCTAAATAACACCACCTCGGCATTTCAATAACTGGTTCTAAATATTTCATATCAATACATTTATTTATCATACAAAAGTATAACATATATAAATAAAGTTTATTTTAGATACAATGCTTTAACAAAAAACGAAGGAAAACAATGAAAAATTTACTATTAGCTTTTATAGCTTCAACAGCTTTACTTACAGCAGGAGGAGATATTACTCCTGTAGAACCTATATTAGAAACACAAGTTGAAAAACCAGGAAACTTCTATATCGGTCTAGGTGCAATCTATGTTTATAAAAATGAAACAACAGATAAACAAACAGCAATTGGTGGAACTGGTATCTTAGGATATCAAGCAAACGAATATGCAGCATTTGAATATAGAGGAACACTAACAGACGGTTCTTATTCTAAAAACGGAATCTATGTTAAACTTGGAGGACCAATTCCTATTGGTGTAGAAGTAAGCAAAGTTAATTTATATGCTATCGGTGGATATTCTCAGATTCATTTTAAAGATACTGGTTCAAAAGATCAGGCAGAATTAGGTTTAGGACTTGAGATTAAAGATGTTGTAGCAAATACAGATATCTTTATTGACGGGCTATATTCTCTCAGAACAGACAGAATTGTTCCACTAGTGGGAATTAAATATAACTTTTAAACATTAAGCCATCACTCGATGGCTTTCTTTCTTTACACTACAGAACCAGCTTGAATATTCCCTTTACCATCATTCGTAACAGCACCATCTCTACTTATAGCCATACCTTTTTTACGTAATCTATTGATAGCTATATTTCTCAACACATCATCTGCATTCTGTTCAATCACATCTTCCTGCATCTTACCAAACACTTTCTTTGGAGTTACTACAGAACCAGTGTTACCACCTGTTAAATTCTTAATAGCTTTGGTTCTCATATCTTGAGCATATCCAAATCCACTCTCTCTTCCTCTACCTCTTCCATTACCTTTGCTATTCTTCATAGCATCTCCATCTATTCCTTGCATTTTATATCCTTTATTTTATTTATTTTTACCATGATAACTTAATATATCCATTACCACCACCACCAGACCAATTATTTGCAGTACTATAGCTATCTCTAATCAAGCAAAATCCACCACCACCACTACCTCTGGTTCCATCTTCTGCACCAATATCAATAGTATTTGCAACATGTGATCCATCACCACCTTTACCAAATCCAGCCTGACCACCATAAGCATATCCATTCTTTATTCCATCAGTATATGCTCCTTTACAATTAGCAGCTTGCTTCATTCCATTACCATTATATCCACTAGCTGCTGGAGCTACATACCCTAATCCACCACCACTTCCACCAGCAGCAGTAAATCCTCCAAATGTAGTAGTCTGTCCTGCCATACCATTATAACTACCTTCACTCCACCAAGTCATTTTAGCTGCACCATTACCAACAGTAAGACTATACACCTGTGTAGGAACCACACTAAATGTATGTGTAAATATTACACCAGCAAACCCTCCACCAGTAAACTTTGGTTCTTCAGCTATCGACAACGCACCACTTCCTCCACCACCAATCATACAAATTGTAGCTTCAGTTACTCCAGTTGGACAAATCCATTCATGCGTACCTGATTCCCATTCCATAGAACCAGATGTATCTCCACATATTACAGCAGAAGCAGTTGATTTTGGTCCATTTGTATGACCAGCAGCATTCCATGTTCTAATTTGGAACCAGCGATCCTGCCAAACTGTATCAATGGTAAATCCTGATGTTACATTATGCCATTCATTTTCACCATCCAATACACTATATGTAGCTCCAGGAACATTTGTCCATTCGAATCTGATTTTACTACATAATCCTTCACCACTTGCAGTAAAGTTAGTTGCTGCTTTAGGTATACCAGGCACTGGTTCTTCAGGTATATATGGTTCATCTGTAGGAATCTCTTCATCAATAATTGTACCAGTTTCTCCAAGATATACTTCTGGTGGTACAAATTCTTCAGGTGCTACATAATCTCCATACACCTCACAATTAACATTACCACATAAATCATCTGCCATATACTATCCTTTTATTTTTATCATTATATCTAATTATCATTATGGACAAGCATTTCCATTTACATAATCATCCCCACCAGATCCTTCAATATCTATCACCTCAAGATCTATTGGATTTATTAATGCAGTACATCCATCAAACATATCATCTCTATCTGTTGCATTTCTACTGTCTATATTTGTTATACATTCTAACAATATACAATCTTCAAATAATGAACCTAAATCTAATACACTTGAAAAATCAAAATCACTTAAATCCATACTAACTAAAGATACACAGCCTTCAAACGCATAACTCATATATTCTACATTTGATGTATCAAGTGAACTACTAAATATTATATTTTCAAGCAATTCTGAATAATTGAACATACCACTCATATCTTCTAGAAGAGGTGTATTAAATGTACTTAAATCTATTGTTACAAAACTAGATCCAGCAAAAATATCATACATATATTTTACTTTAGATACATCCATAGAGCTTACATCTATAGTAGTCATCGCATCTAAATATGCAAACATTCCACTTACATTTTCAGAACTTGATGTATCAATTTGACTCATATCTATAGATGTTAATGATGTACATTCATAGAACATATATTCAGTAGATATAGCATTAGATGAATCAAACAATCCACCAAGGGTTATTGTTTCAAGTAGGGTACATTTATAAAACAAATTATACATATATTCTACATTAGATGTATCTAAAACACTTACATCAATACTAGTTAATGAGCTACATTCACTGAACAAATTGCCCATATCTATTACATTAGGTATATTCATATCACTTAAATCTATGGATAACAATGAATTACATCCTCTAAACATACTTCTCATACTTGTTACATTTGACATATC
>QMLL01000439.1 GCA_003646715.1 Deltaproteobacteria bacterium | reverse complement strand
TAAGATTTCGTGTCCGTATCATCCGGTTTTAGTTCCAGCGCTTTTTTAAATGCTTTTTCAGCCTCTTCCCAGTTTGTTTGTTCAAAATACAGAATGCCCAGATTGTACCATGCAACCCTGTTTTGGGGATCCAGTGAAATAACTTTTTTGTATTCTTCGAGAAGCTCCTTTTTGTTGCCAGACTTCTGCAGAAGCTTCAGCAATTGTAAGTGCAAATTGAGATTCTTGGGATCTTTATCAATAAGTTTTCTCAACTGGTTTATCGCTTCCTGCTGTTCCCCTTCCTGTTGTAACAATTGGGTCAGCAGGAGCTGGCTATCACTGTCGTTGGGTCTTTTTTTGAGATATTTTTGCAGATACTTCTTAGCCAGACTATAAGCTCCCAATTCTTTGTATGCTATGCTCAAGTTGTAATAAATGTCAGGCTCAGATGCTCCCAAACTAATGGCTTTTTCAAGGTGTACGGAAGCAGGCTTCCACTTGTGTAAATTAGCTTCCAGGCTGCCAAGGTACGCATAGAAAGGTGCTTTTAGAGCAGTGGGTACTTGGTACGAGTTCTTATTGAGGAACTTTACTATCTGGTAGCGCTTTTTATGCTTCTGAAGATAGGAAAAAAACTCGCTTAAGTTTTTCACCGTTGGTTCTTTTTTGAGAAGTATCAAATATGTTTTGAGTGCCCTGTCAACCTGGTTGCTTTTTATGTAGGATTCCAGTAGTTTTTTAACGATTTCTTTGGAATCGCTTACCGAGGAAATTTTTTCGTATATTTTCGCAGCTTCTTCCCAATCGCCCTTTTCACCATATAATTTTGCAAGCTTTAAATCGACAAGAATACTTTTTTGAGGAACCTTTGCAGCTTGTTCCAGGTAAAATATTTTTGTTTCAATGTTGTCAGTTTCTTCGGCAAGTTTAATCCAGTCTTGGTAACCTAGTTCACCAACAAGAGTAATTTCGCCAATAGGGTTTCCCCATGCAAGGAAGGTTATCCGGATCTTGTGAGGTTCTTTAAAAAAGTTGAGGGGCCAGAAGTCGATAAGGCGAATTTTCTTTTTCAAGAGGGCCTCTGCGGGAAATCCATCGGAGATTAATTTTATACCCCAGGGAATAAGGCCGTCTGTTACGACATCCGTAATTCGGATTTTGTCATTAGGATAAACATGGATTTCGTTTCTGTTTTCAACATATATGCGTTTGTTATTGATGAGAACTTCAGCCTGAATAAGGTTTCTTGGGAAAATAGCGAAGTACGATCCTGATCCGTCTTCTCCATGGTTAGAAGGAACGGGAAAGAGGATCCCGACCATCAACAGAATGGAGACGAGTACAAGAGCCCATATGAAGATTCGCCCAAGTGATCTCTTCTTACCCCTTGATTTCCAGGTATCTCCTTCTCCTTTCCGATACCTGTCAACCGTCAACTTTTTTCCCATACCGGAGCCCCACTTTTTCGTAAAGGGTCTTTACTTCATTTTGAGTAAGTATTCTGCTTTCACCGGCACGAAGTCCTGCCAGAGTCAGTGGCCCATAGCCAATTCTTTTTATTTTAAGTACTGGATGGCCTATTGCTTGCCCCATGCGTTTTATCTGCCTGTTCCAGCCCTGATGAAGAGTTATCTGAATCCAGCAATTGCGCTCGGTGTAACGGATCAATTTCAATTTATCTGCCCTGGCTATTCCTTCCTCAAGTTTTACCCCTTTCAGCAGTTTCCGCAGAGCTTCTCTTGACGGGTTTCCCGAAAGTTTCACTTCATAGACTTTTTCTACCCCGAATTTAGGGTGTTGTAACCTGTATGACAGTTCTCCATCGTTGGTACACATAAGCAACCCTTCGGCGTCGTAGTCCAGTCTGCCAACCGGATAGAGTCTAACAGGCCACTTTTTTAACAGATCCCCGATGCAACGCCGATTTTGGGGATCCTTCATTGTTGTTACGCAGAATCGAGGCTTGTAAAGAACCATGTAAGTTAATTCCTCGGTTCGGATTTCCTCCCCGTTTACCTTAATTATATCAACGCCCGGGATCGCTCTTGTACCTAGCTCCGTAACCGTTATATCATTTACAGTGACTTTCCCGGAAACAATGAGTTTCTCTGCTTCCCTCCTAGATGCTCTGCCGCTTCTGGCAATTATTTTTTGTAAGCGCACTCCCGTGCTTTTCATGATTTGTTATCTTGGCGTTTATTTCGAACCACTAGTCTGCAAGAGTCAGGGCTCTTCGTACCACTTCCATGGTTTTTTGGGCTTCTTCCCTGGCCCTGTTAGTACCTTCTTCTATTATTCTTTTAACCTCCTTAGGATTTTTTTCATAGTATTCTCTTTTTTCGCGAATAGGCCCCAGGGCTTCCAGCAGTTTCTCGGCCATTTCTTTTTTGCATTCCACACAGCCTATACCAGCTCTTTTGCACTCGACGGCAATAGATTCTATTCTTTCGGGGTTATTGTACAATTTATGGTATGCGTACACCGGACATGTTTCCGGAGTACCGGGGTCAGAACGGCGTGCTCTTTTTGGATCAGTATACATCTGACTGACCTTTTTCCTGGTTTCTTCGTTACTTTCCGAAATGTAGATACAATTGTCATAACTCTTGCTCATTTTTCTGTTGTCAAGCCCCGGTAGGAGCGGAGTATCAGTGAGCAAAGGTTCCGGTATGGGGAAAACACTTTGTTTGTAAAGGTAGTTAAATCTTCTGGCAATTTCCCTGGTGAGTTCCACGTGTGGCAACTGGTCTTTCCCCACCGGCACACCGTGAGCCCGGTAAATAATAATGTCGGCTGCTTGTAATACCGGATAACCCAGAAAGCCGTACGTCGCCAGATCTTTCTGGTGTAATTCTGCCTGAACCTCCTTGTATGTCGGGTTTCTCTCCAACCATGGTAAAGGTGTTATCATTCCCAGCAGCAGGTAAAGCTCGGCATGTTCCTTCACTTGAGACTGGACAAAGATGGTG
>QMLL01000438.1 GCA_003646715.1 Deltaproteobacteria bacterium | reverse complement strand
GCAACCGCTCTAACAAATTCCATGTTGATTTCGTTCTCGCTAAAAATGTGTGCAACGTGAAGAACATCAAAAAGTGTTATTTTGTTCTCTCTCATCCCATGTGCCGCCGCAATCAATAACTCATGTTCGGGACATGGAACTGGTATATCCACATCATTTATTTTTCTCTCAACTCTGTTATTCCAAATCTCCTCTTTTTCTAAATACACGATTCCACCCCATGCTGCTTCAAGATGAAAGTCAACTTCCAGTCGCTCTCCATCAATTTCTTTAATGTATGTCCTTCTATATGGGTCAGCATCATTCACGATAGCATAACCTTTTTTCTTCAATATATCTTCAGCGCTGTTTATATTTTTAATCAACAATATGTCTAAGTCACCGTGCGGTCTTGGAAGTTTTGGCAATTTTATTAATACGAACTTAACATCTTGAGAATCAAAAATCTTTTTTATTTCCACAAGTTCATTAAGTAGACGACTCAAATTCTTTTCATCTTCCTCTGCTTGTTTTATTATTAAACCATTTCGCTTGAGCAATAAGGAGATTTTATTAGACTGAATAAAATCAAAACATACATTAGGATCTACTTTATGCGAATAATGGAAATAGGGATTTGCCATCTGCGCCAGCATGAATTCCGCTTCAGTCAGCATTTAATTCACCCTCCAGCCATTTTATCACATCAGTCACGTCATCCTTTTCGCATACTACTTCATAACATTTACAGTTACTAAGAAAAAACTTTAAAATCTCCCTCTCCTTCTCTTTTATCATTGATAAGTCCATATTATTAAGATAGAAATATGTTTGAAGAACAGGGTTTTGGTCAATCCTCGGCATAGAATAACTGTTTATTATTATTATTCTTCTCAGCGCCTCATCTATATTTAACTCTTTTATCTTCTTTTTCCCGATTCCTAATAGGCATATTACTTTCACTTTTGCTCTGTTATCTATTTTGTAATTTTTAAAATCGGGCAGGAAAACTTCAGGATAGTTAAAAAACTTTTCCATCACCTTAAATTTGGACATGAACCACGTTTTTGGCAGGTATCTCAGGTAGTTCATATAGCCAATGTCCTCAGGTTTTATAAATTTAAGAAAATCATGATAACCGATTGAGGAATATGTAGGGTAAGCATATATGCTACCATCTTTTCCTATAACACCAGTATCATCGCAAAGGTAGTTAAAGCCAGTATTGAGTAGATGAAGCGTGTATAAACTCTTTCCTATATTCGGATAACCTGCGAGTAGAATAGCACTACCGTTTTTTGCCAGTCCTGCACTATGGATTGTTGTAAGTCCCGCATTAAGGAGTTTATAATCTATGACTGTTTCTATTAGATCATATACACTTCCTCTTGAAGCTCTGTTTAGTTTTAACGACGTAAATGTTGCTTGAATTTCAGTTACCCCATCAAGATTTCGGAGCAAAACTTTATCTTTCAAAACATGGAATAGATTATCCTCATAGTAAACAACTCCTTCGTCACTGCCATAGAACCACCTGTCATGGCGCTCAAGTCCATTTTTTGGAAAATTGAAATCTTTATCAATTCTGATGCTCAGCTCAGGATTTAGCTCATCAGATAAGAAATAATCGTGTAATGCCGGAAGGACACCCCTGATGTTAGACTTTATTTTTACTACCTCATGAATATTGTAATAATACATTTATTCTATTACCTCCTTAAATACAGCATAGTATGCCTCGGCTATTTTGTCCCAATCATACTCCTTTTCCGCCTTTTTTCTTCCTTCCATTCCCATCTCCTCGGCTAACTTATAATTTTCAAACAAATATATTAATTTTTCGGCTAAAGTATCAACATCACCAAAAGGAATTAGGAATGCTGTTTTTCCATCCTCAACCATGCTGTTGTGTGGGGCATCCGTGCATATTACTGGTCTTCCAGTCGCCATAGCCTCTAAAGCAGGCTGATTCCAGCCATCAGCAAAAGATAAATGGCAGAATATATAACAATTCCTGTAAAGTTCAACAAGTTCCCCCGCGGAAACATTCCCATGAAAGATGAGCTTAGAACCTATTCCCAACTCTTCAGCACGCCTTCTCAATATATCCCTCCGCGGACCTTCGCCGACAAAGTGCAGTTCCGCATCCGGAAATTCTTTCACGATCCTAGGCATCGCTTCCACTATATAGTCAAGTCCCCTTCTCTTTATCAACCTGCTTACCATTAATATCTTATGGTCTTTCGGCAGTGGTGTATATCTGAAACGCTCCAGGTCCACACCATAAGGAATTATTCTTATCTTTTCTTCTTTGATAAAATGACTATAATATTCCTTTGCACCTTCATTCACAACTATAAGCATGTCGCAAAACTCTAAGGTCTTCTTAAACTTGGGAAGTATAAAATTCTTCCCAAAAGTCCTCACAAAAGGGAGTTTTAAAAGTCCGCTCAATTCGTCCTTAAGTAGCGGATGCGGAAGCTCACACATCCCTATCACAAAAGGAAGACCTTTTTTCTTCACAAACTCCGCAACAGGATTGTATTCTGGTTCATGGAAATAAAAATGAGTTACAACTGAAATGTTTTCATTCTCAAGAACATTTATCGTCTCCCGCCGCACATCTTCAAAAGAATTTCCTTTCAGAATTCTAAGATTTTTAGGTAGCTTCGACAAGTTCATACTATCTACAAATGTGAGAATCTCAATGTCTTTATGTATTGTAAGCGAGCGGAGAAGACTATAAGCGATATCCCCCATTGCTCCGCCATAATAGTTGTGCCTTTCATCCAGTGCTGGTCTTGAAATGTTCAAAATCTTCATGCTTCTACCCCCTGTAATAGCTTTTTCATTTTCATTCATTTGCAAACCTCCTCATACACCTTAATCGTCTCCTCAGCAGTCTTTTCCCATGTAAATTTCTTGCTTTGCTCTACCGCTTTATAATCCACGCCTTTATCAATGCTTTTCAATATGCTTTC
>QMLL01000437.1 GCA_003646715.1 Deltaproteobacteria bacterium | reverse complement strand
TTCACATCAAGTGTGATGTACTCATCCCTAATTTCAACATCACTAACTTTAACCATTTTTTACACCTCCTTTAGATTTGTTACCATATGCACCCAGATAGTGTCTGCGCGTTGTAAAGATCGCATCATACGTAGCGAATACCATTACACACAGATAGAGAAGATAGTAAAGGTCGTTGAGGTTCAAAAGTGCTGGCAGAAGTGCTACACTCACTGCCACTACCAGTATCTTCAATCCACGGATATGCTCGCCTATATACATCTGACCGAATCCTGGAACGAAAAACGAGGCTAACATTGCTATACTGGCTTTCTTACGTATGAAAGCATCTACGTTTAATGTAGCTCCACAATTTGGGCAAGTTCTCATATCCAGAGAGACACTATTACCGCATTTTCCACAGTAAAAATCACTCATTCTGATCACCTTGTAAAAGCCTGATACTTTTTATGAGGTCCTTTATAACTAACTTGTGATTCTCGATTTCGAGTCTGCTCCTTAGTAGTCTCAACCCATCGTTGGGGTCCTCAACTAACTTGGGAATCACACGGGCTGCAGCACGCCTGAGACTTACTGCCTCATCATTCAGCAACTCCGCAATATGGGGCAAAGCTATTGGGTCGCCGATTCTTGCGAGGGCATACACGCACTCTCTCCGAACGTAAACACTTGTATCTTTCTTCAGTCTGTCTATTAGGAAAGTGACTGCACGTGGGTCTTTTAACAATCCAAGACCTTTTGCAGCACTCTTTCGAATGTATCTCGAGCCACCCTCACCCCATCCCACCATTATTCGGGTTGGAAAAGAGCCGGCAATTTGACCTTCCATGTATGCTGTCCATTTCCTGCCCGGCACAAACAAGGGATGTGCCATGTAACAAACTCTCCTCGGTGGTTTATTGAAATTCAAATATTTGACAAAAATATCAAATGCCCCTGGATACCTGTGTTGAGCCAAAGATTCGAGCAAAATCTCCTTCACTATCAGATTCTCCTCGTTCTCAATGGCGTCTATCAGTATGCATGAAACTTTCTCTGAGCGTATTTTTCCAAGAGCCTCTGCAGCATATACTCTAATAGCTACTGGATTCGCCCCTATGCAGTCCTTGACATAAAGAGCCTTGCAAAGGGTGTCAATTGCGTGCTCATTGCCAGCCAGAGCCATGTACTTAGCAAGCCATAGGCGTACTACGTACAACTTTGTCTTGAAGTACTCATGGAATGCATATGGTAAAAGCTTAAACCAACGCTTTACGGTTAGTCTCTGCTCAGTTTCAACGGGTATAACTTCCCCACTCATATGGTTTTCCTCACAAAAAATGAGAGTGGTCAAGAAGACCACTCAATATTTTCCTTTCCATTTACCCTCCTCATAGAACTCGCGAATCCGCTCGTGATACTCTGACAGAGACAGCTTCATCAGTATTACAAGTATCGCCAGTATGAATATTGCATACGCTGCCACATACAGTGGGTCTGTTACATAGCTCAGTGGAAGCTCCTCCTTGGGCACTGGTGGTGCGGGTGGCGGTGTGGTTGGTATCTCAATGTTGAGCAACATTAACGGAATTTTCAGCATTTTTTCACCTCACGTAAACGACACATGCACGAGCACTTGACCCCTGATCAGTATCGGGATCAGGAGGAACACGTAGACCACTATCACTATGAAGAGGATGTCGACGATTCTTGCAAACAATCCTGCCATTTCTTCTCACCTCCTCACTCCTCTCCAACTATGTCCACATACAGTCTCTCCCTGTTCCTTGACAGATGGAAGTATACTGCAGTCAGACCGGCTGAGATGAAGATGCCTTCCAACAAACCCGCAAAGATTATGAGTCCTTTCAGATTTGGATAAAGCGTACTGTCTATCAGTGGAAGGGTAGCAACCCACACGATGATGATGCATATCCAAAGCATCACGTTCAACGTCACTGTTACGAATGCATCACCCAGCACAAGCCTCCTCAATTTCCTCTTTCTCTCCTCACCAGTCAGTCTCATTCCTCGATCACCTCCCTAAACTCACGGCGTCTGTCTTTGATGTCTGGCCTGTCAGCTGGTACTGGGAACTCGAACACGAACATCTGCCCGTGTCTCTCAACCCTCTTCTTGCTGTAGAACCAGTAGTATGCACCACACACGAGGTAGAACGTCATTGCTGCTGCGAAGTTGATAGCATAACCGAAGAAGAATGCGATCATGGTCAGGAACACGAGAACCATTAGTGTCGATGCAGGTATTGGATGCCATGGCGAAATATACTCTCTCTTGATTGTTCCGAGAGGCCATCTCTTTCTGAAGAGTATTGCATCCCACGCCAGTATCCAGTAGCACATGAGACCCGATGCGATCGAGAATGCAATCACCTGGTCAAGAAGACCACTGAATCCAAATGCTATGGCGAGTGGCATTGTCAGGATAACTCCTCTGTACGGACTCTTGTACTTGGGATGCACGCCTGCCCACCATTCGTTGACGAAGCCATCTCTCGCCATTGCGAACCAAGAACGTGAGGCATCGTTTATACACCCGTTCGCACTTGCGAGACATGAGAATATTGTGCCGATGAACAGTGCACCAATTACCGTAGCGCACCCGGTTGCAAGAGCCGCATCATACAGCGGATATGCTGAAACACCCATGACGGTCCAGTCCACAAGACGGGTACATAGGAACCACGTGAGTGTTGCACCCACAAGCAGGGTACACATGCCGGCTACCGTACCCAACGGAACGCCACGTCCAGGTACCCTACACTCTTCAGCAGCCATCGTTGCTCCTTCTATTCCAAGATAATACCAGATACCATACTGAAGTGCAGCCAATATTCCAACCCATCCATACGGCAGTGTGACATCGTATCCAAGAACCGAACGTACTGGCAGGGTCATATCAAGAATGCTCGACTCGGTGAATGGTCTGCAGTAGAAGAATAGTATGAAGATTGTAACGTAGG
>QMLL01000436.1 GCA_003646715.1 Deltaproteobacteria bacterium | reverse complement strand
GAAAATGTCATATTCTTATCATCAGCTACATACTCAAAATCGCTTAAACCTAGTTTCTTTATTAACTTCTTTCGTTCCTTTTTCTTTTTTCTCTCTTGTCTTCTCCTTATCTGGCGTGCTATTCTCACATACGGGCTTCTCCTTGGGTTTGTTTTCTTTCTTTAAAAAACCTTATACCCTGTTGGAGCCCTTTTTATAACAAAATATTTAAACTTTCCCTAATTATTTCATCCGGTTATGGTGTTTACTCTGGATTTAGGATAAATATATAGATTTTTTTGCTTACCTTATTGCCATTTGGTTACACAGTGCTTAATTTCACTTTGAAACCAAAAGGACTTCGAGTGTGCAGTTATCAATTTTACAAACTGGATAAATAGTGCTTAGGAATAAAAGGTGGAGAGGTGGAGCAGAAAACAAAATATTCGATTTGGTATGTAATCATAGCTATCTGGGGAGTACTGTTAATGCAACAGTTTATTGCCGAGCAACTGGCAATAAAGGTAATTCCTTACAGTCAGTTTTTGAGGGCCCTGAAAGAAGGTAAAGTCACCGAAGTCGCCATAGGAAAAGATATTATACAGGGGAGGATGAAAGTTGATTCACATGGCGAAGAAAAGGTTATTCTTTTTAAGACCATTAGGGTAGAGCCGGCCCTTTCCCAGCAACTAGAAAAATACAACGTAACTTTCAGGGGTGAAATGGAAAGCACCCTTGTTAGAGACCTGTTCAGCTGGATCTTTCCAATTCTTTTTTTTACCGGTATCTGGTACCTGCTAATCGGTCGAATGGGGCCCAGAGCCGGTTTTATGTCGTTCGGAAGATCGAAAGCCAAGATATATGCCGAGGATGAAACGGGGGTCTCTTTTGAAGACGTAGCAGGATGTGACGAAGCCAAAGAAGAACTCAAAGAAGTGGTGATGTTCCTCAAGGAACCGGAAAGGTTCATCGAATTAGGTGCACAGATACCAAAAGGTGTTCTGCTGGTGGGGCCTCCAGGAACTGGTAAAACCCTGCTTGCAAGAGCTGTGGCTGGAGAAGCCAAAGTACCGTTCTTTTCCATTGCAGGTTCTGAATTTGTGGAAATGTTTGTTGGAGTAGGTGCTGCCAGAGTTCGAGACCTGTTCACACAGGCTAAACAGAAAGCACCGTGCATCGTTTTCATAGACGAGATAGATGCAATTGGCAAAATGCGTGGTAGCCATCCAATGGGTGGAGAAGAGGAAAGGGAACAAACACTCAATCAATTGCTGGTTGAGTTAGACGGTTTTGAGCCAAACCAGGGTGTCATAATTCTAGCAGCTACAAACCGACCAGAGGTTCTTGATCCGGCCCTATTAAGGCCCGGTAGATTCGACAGGCAGATTCTTGTAGATGCAGCGGATTTAAATGGCAGAGAAGCGATTCTACGAGTTCATGCGAGGAATAAACCCCTGGCACCAGATGTTGATCTTAGAGCCATTGCGGCCAGAACACCGGGGTTTTCGGGCGCAGACCTGGCAAATGTTATGAATGAGGCAGCACTTCTGGCAGCGAGAAGAGGTTCAAAACAAATAACGCAAAAAGACCTTGAGGATGCAGTAGAAAAAGTTGTTGCAGGTCCTGAAAGGAAGAGTCGTCGATTGAATGAAGATGAACGAAGAAGAGTTGCATATCACGAAAGCGGGCACGCATTGGTGGCTCATTTATGTGAACACGGAGAACCGGTGGCCAAAATTTCTATTATCCCAAGAGGGAAAGCGGCACTTGGATATACGCTCCAGTTACCTGAAGAAGAACGATTTCTAATGACCAGAAGCGAAATCCTGGACAAAATCTGTTCCACCTTGGGCGGAAGAGCGGCAGAAGAGGTAGTATTTGGCGAAATTTCTTCAGGAGCTCAAAACGATCTTGAAAAAGCCACGGAAATGGCTCGTAGTATGGTTTGCAGACTCGGCATGAGCGAAGAAATTGGTCCTGTAGCATTGGTAAAAGAAACTGCACTGTTCCTCAAGGAAGCATTCCCGAAGAGACCGGAAGTAAGCGAAGAGTGGATGGCTAAAGTGGATGAAGAAGTCAAGAGGATCCTGGAAGAACAATACGAGAGGGCAAAATCACTTCTTTCGGACCATAGAAATCCGCTTGAAAAGGTTGCCAATGTTTTGATGGAAAAAGAAGTGCTTAACAGAGAAGAATTCGAAAAGCTGGTGGAAGATGTTGAAAAAGAAGTGAAAAAGAAAAGTTAGTGTAGTCGAAGCAAGAGTGGGATGGGACGCCTCGATACGTTTGCCTTCGGCAAACTACTCGGCGTTCCGCTATTGCTCTACTCGGCTTTACCGCCACTAGGTATTTTATTTGCTATTCTGCTTTCCAAATTCGGAGATCTCGAGACTCTGGTATTTTTCTTCGGAATGTCGTGCGTCTCTTGTACTTAACCCAAACCGAATAGTGGAAAACATAGAATAAGAGAAAGGTTGGCCGAATAGTTTGCCGAAGGCAAACGTATCGAGGCCTTTATTTGTCATCAAATTTCTTTCTGGCCAATTCCTTGAGGCGGTTAAACTTACCTGCAATTAGTGCTTCCTTTTTCTTTTTACTCCATTTTTGAACCTGCTTTTCTCTAGCGTATGCTTCGTCGATTCTCTCAAATTCCTCAACATAAACCAATTCGATAGGTAGGCGTTTCCTCGTGTACTCAGAGCCTTTCCCGATTTCGTGTTGATATAATCTCCACTCGAGATTGGATGTGCTACCGGTGTAGTAGGTTTCATCAGCACACTTTAGGATGTACATATATCCTTTCATTGAACACAGAGCGTCTATTTTGGTATCGAGGCATCCTTTCCACAACCATCCAAAATCTTTTCATGATACCGGCAAAGATTTCCTTTCAAACCCGAGTGCTCTTTCAAGGTTGTATGCAACCCTGAAAATTTTAGACTCGTTTAAATGAGATGCCAGTATTTGAACTCCAATAGGCATTCCAT
>QMLL01000435.1 GCA_003646715.1 Deltaproteobacteria bacterium | reverse complement strand
CTAAAGACCGTGATACCCAAGCGACACAATGCTTGGAGCTTAAAAAGCTGTTGGAAGGAGAAGATCCTGAGGTCATGCTCAGACGTATGAAGGAAGACCATCTAGAAGGACTTCCCAGTAAGAGAAGTGAAATTTTAGAGACCACAATGTCGAAAGTGCAAGCTGATGCATATAGTAAAGTGCTAGCAGAGATTCGTGACAGTTCTTCGGAGCCAGGCAGTATGCTTAAAGCACTGCAAGCACTACGTTCAATATCTCTTCATCCTTATGCGGCCCTGGATACTGATATTGATGATGATTACATCAGCCATTCGGCCCGACTTAAAGCTACTATTGGAATTTTAGACTCAATCTATAAGCAAGGGGAAAAAGCCTTAGTTTTTTTAGAAAGCTTGGACCTGCAACAATTATTAGTTCCATATTTACAAAAAAGATATCACCTTTCGTCCCCTCCTATGATTATTAATGGCAAAGTCAGTGGGCAAAAACGTCAAGAGCGAGTTGGTATTTTTCAGAATAAAAACAATAAGACATTTGATGTCATGATCCTATCTCCAAAAGCTGGGGGTGTCGGACTCACACTAACTGCTGCGAATCATGTCATCCACTTATCCCGCTGGTGGAACCCTGCAGTGGAAGATCAGTGTACCGATCGTGTTTTCAGAATTGGGCAAAACAAGGATGTAACTGTCTATTACCCTCTAGCTGTTCATCCCGATTCAAACACATCCAGCTTTGACAAAAATCTTCATTATTTATTGGAAAAAAAGCGAAGGCTGAGTAGGGATGTTCTCACGCCTCCATCAGGAACAGATCAAGATCTTACGGATTTATTCGGAAAGACAGTAGGCCGAGATACGGACTTTGGAAAAACCGATATCTCTTTTGATCAAATTGATATCTTGGAACCAGTTGCTTTTGAGCGTTTTATTTTAGGAGAACTTTCTCGCTGTGGCTACGAAGGCCGAATGACCCCTAGAACAGGCGATCATGGTGCGGATGGGATTGCTTTAGCCCCTAAAGGATCCGGGAAAAATAACTTAATAATCCAATGTAAACACACTCAAGGAACGTTACCGTGTAAAGAGGATGCGGTAATCGAAATCATAAACTCCCTAGAATACTATCAGGATTTACCAAAACCTTTTAAAGCGGTAGTAGTAACGAATGCACATGGTTTCACGAAAAAAGCAAAGGAAATTGCCGGGAATAAATCAGTCATGCTTATTGACCGCTATTCTTTATTGGAATGGCTTAAACAATCTATGGTGGGGAAATCTAACTGATTATTTAAAATCCCTTCCCCTTACCATACTGGTACTGAAACTAGCTACAGGTTATGTGTGTACTACTGCTCCAGCAATTTTCTTGATAAATTATGCAATTCCGAGTTGGCGAGTGCAACCACTTTCTTTTTTACCGTTCGTGAGTAGTATTCCTGTTCAGTTTTAGTCAGCAGGGTTCCCTCCAATTTCTTTTTAAACAATTCTTTCTGTTTCGGCGAAAAAACCTGTGACAGGGCGTGCTCCAGAGAGAATTCTTCGTAACGATCCTTGCGCCTTCGATCTTTTTCGACTTTTTGTTCAAAGTAAAGCTCAAACAGACCCTTGACCCTTTCCGGATCGAATTCGTCTTCTGACCAATTGGGTCCCTGGTTGTGAACCAAGGCATTCTGCCAAGCCCTAACATAGCTTTTATCGGCATCGGAAAATGTTTTTTTCAGTTTGGCCAGCCACGAAAATGTCAGGTGGTAGTAAGTATAGACGGCTGCCGATAATAATATTAACCGGTGGTACCGCTCCTTAAACTCTGCTGTAGGAAGTTGCTGCTCAACCTGATCCGAAGCAAACTGATAACTTTCACCTGCATTGGCCAGAAGGACGGGAAATCCCTCCCAAAGCCGAGAGTCATTGCTCTTGACGACCTTAGCCAGAGTTTCATTCACCTCTAGCTCTTCGCTCGGTTCAAACATTGGGAAGCCAAGCCTAGATAGGCTTTTGAGAAATTTATCATCAGTCATGTTACTTGCCCTCCAGCAGTCGTTCAAAGAAGTAATCTATGTTTGGTCTTAATCGTTCTTCCGCGACATCATAGCTGACCATTTCATGGAAATGGGTTGCAAGTCTTTCCAGATTCAGTTCGTCCATATGGGCTGTTGCCAGCATCACGCAGTCTTCATAGTCAACTCTGGTTCCACGCATCAGCTTGCTGGAGATCAAATCGTAGTCATTCAGAATGCCGATATAGAGGTGCGAGAATTCAGCCAGCGGTTTGTTTCTACCCGCTTTCAGGGGTGATTCCAGCAACCCGGTCGTATGGATGTAATTTCCCCGAAATATGTCGAAGTGAAAGACTTCACCGTTCCGTTGCCAGCCGGAACCCGTAGTTTGGGCGTATCCCATTGCCAGTAATTGCTTTATCAGATAGTTATACTCTTTGATATCAGGCACCATGAAATCGACATCTTTTGTCGAAGCTTTGACTCCCAGCAGGGTCATGGCCGTGCCTCCACAAGCAATTAAGTGGACTTTACGCCGCAAGACATTATTCCATGCCCTCAGATTATCGAGGAGTTCGTTTTTGTCGAGTCTATATATAGTTTGCAGCATTCAATGCAAATCCTTGTACGGAAAAATACAAATATTTGTATGAAAGCATACAAGGAAACATTTTTTTGTCAAGGGAAGTTTTGTTTGACGAAGAGTGTAGTTTTTTATCCGAGCTTTTTGGCCAAATCTTCGGCTTTATGATGTGTATAAGTCAACGCGTGTTCCGCTTCGATTCACACCTACTTGATATAAAAGAGCCCACCCCCAAAAGGGGGCGGGCTCTTTTGATTGGCGGAGGCAGATGAGAATCGAACTCACCAGGGACGGGATACGCCCCGCATCGGTTTTGAAGACCGTGAGCCGCACCAGCGAACTAACTACCTCCGTGACAAACTCAGGGGATTCTACGTTTATTAAACTTT
>QMLL01000434.1 GCA_003646715.1 Deltaproteobacteria bacterium | reverse complement strand
CTCAGTCGCATTTCGAAGACTTGTTTTCATACAGGATCGTGGTGGTGCTATTAAAGGGCCAGGCCGTATTGATTATTACTGGGGTAAAGGTAAGGAAGCTGGTAATATTGCAGGGTCTTTTAAGCCTTGGGGAGAATTCTACATCCTGGTTCCTAGATAAAAACCTTATGTGAAACTCCCTCTAAAGACTTGGATTCCCGCCAAGCCCAGCTCGGTCATGACTTTTGCGGAAATGACATTTATATTATCGATCCGCCGTTCCTACACTGTCCCCTTGTTATTCCTGCACAGGCGGGAATCCAATGTTATTCGTCGCAGTCATCATTTTCTCTTGAGTTTCGTCTTTTGTTGTTCCAATTATCGGGATGGTAGTTATTGTGTGTATTCGGCTATATTGACTTTCTGTCTTCTAGAAAGATTTGAATAGATGAGAGATTTCGAGTAAAATGGGTCTCACGAGGTTGGCGAAAGACACCGGTTCACAACGTAGTAATCCCGTTGCTTTGCCCGGGTTGCTTTCTATTACTTTATCAGAGGACTGTTGGTATGTGCTGGGTCAAAAAACCTAAATTTCAATTATTTCGTAGCAGTGCCAATAGTCTGCGAACCAAGCTGCTGATAATTCTCGTTTTTCAACTGCTTATATTCTTCCCTGTCACTCAGAGAAGTGAATCTCAATCTCCGGAAACCCTAACGAGACAATTGTTAACTTCAAGTTGGCTTTTACCGGATATTTTCGTTCAGGATATTCCTGTTGAACGTTTTCAGCTCGGTCCCGCGGTGCCGGAGAAGCCGGTCTGGAACATCGCTTTGTCCTCCTGCGTTGTTCTAAAAGCCCGCAAAAAAACCAAGAAATATTCTATCCCTGGAAGGATTAAACCATTTGAATATGGAAGACTTG
This sequence comes from Deltaproteobacteria bacterium, assembly GCA_003646715.1. GTDB lineage: Bacteria > Desulfobacterota > Syntrophobacteria > B119-G9 > B119-G9 > B119-G9. Next base: position 2,071 of record QMLL01000434.1, on the reverse strand, counting down.
AACGTGACATATGGAAGGAACTGGTTAATTTAAAGAAAAGAAAACTTTTGGTTCCTGGAGACGAAGTCTCCGTAAGGATTCTAGATTTAACCGGGGGAAGACTGCTAGCAAGTATAAGCGCAGACAAGAAACGTATGGCTGCAAGCCTGATTAAACCCTTCGTAATGCTCGCTGTGTATGAGCAGGTACACAGGGGGAAGCTAAAAAGGAACAAAAGGCTTGAGCGGCTGTTACGGAGAATGATTGTAGTGAGCAATAACTGGGCTACGAACAGGCTCCTTCGAATTCTTGGGAGAGGGGATCTTAAGAAAGGACTTCGTGTAGTTAACGTTGTAATAAGGAAGTACAGGTTCTATCACACGAAAATGGTCGAAATGATCCCTCCCGGTGGTAAAACATATAAGAACTATACCACTGCAAGGGATTTAAGCAGGTTTTTTTATCTTTTATACCACAAGCGGCTTGTATCTCAATATTACTCTGAACTCATGATGAAAAAATTTCTTGATGTGAGAACAAGCCGGGTGAGAACTTATATTGTTAGAAAAGATGGTTCTCCTGTGGCCGACAAAACCGGTTTCGTATGCGGGCTTAATGGGGATGCAGGCATTGTGTTCCAGAGTAAGGCTATACCAGGGGGCAGAGATTATATTTTTGTGTTGATGATAGAAAACAAGAACAAGCCGCATTCCAGAAGATGGCGCTGTCATAAAACAAGAGTACTCAGAAGGCTTTCCAATAAGATTTATCTTGCTTTTAAAGTTCACGCTATCAAGCAGCGGGGAGTAAAAGTAGTATCCCTGTAATCAGACTTTCCAGTAGTATTTTTGCTTTCCAGAACATCCCTCCCTGGTGGTAATTTTTGTTTACTTGGACACACAAATACAGTTTGTAGTTGAATGCTGATACCGTGGAACCAGCATATTAATAATCTCATTATTTTCGATAGTAACTTGCAGATGTGGTCATAGTATGTTATTTTACAGCGGAATTACTAATAAATACCGGTCAGTTCTCAGATTGACTGGATCCAAAACTGCAATTATTCGAATAAATTAGGGCCATGCAAATACGTTTGGATACTGCCAATGGACGAGAGCAAAGTTTGTACCAGATAGGCCTCTCGCAGAAGGACCTCCCATTGTTGAACAGAATCCCACAAGTGATTTTTTGAGGCCCATCGAGCACTCCCCTCAATAATTGGCGTATGCATCCTGTATTGCTACGCCCGATAAATCCGGTGTAATCCACAGAAACACTGGAGAAATACTTCCTCGTCGACTGTAGGCTCCATAAGACGGAAAAATTACCCGAAACGGGAAAGATACATCTCCAGAATGAGTTGGATAGTACAACGTTTTTTTTACCGTGGGCGTATTACACGTGATTTCTTCAGTTGCGTTATGGGTAAAGTTTTATATCCGTACAACCGTGACTCCGGAACAAAAAAGTTGCTTACCTGAAAGCATGAGGGGGGTATGCACGCAATGAAAAAGTTTTTGTACTTTCTAAATGCAGCACTGGTAATAATCTTTCTCTTCTTAACTGTGCTCCCGGTATGGAAAAAACCTGTTTATGCGGAGACTCCAACACCGAATACGCAGGTGGGAGACATAGTAACAGACCCTGGTACCGGTGAAGATTCAGAGGTCATACTACTGGTAAAAGACGATTCGGGGACAACTACTATTGGGGTGGTTACCGAGGCGGATAGGAGAATACTCACCATGACTGATGTTGGTGACATCTATCCCGCAAGTGACGAGAATGGCGACTGGACGATAACGTCAACGACTTCTAATGCCTTGGGATATGTTGACCAGGTGACCATGGAACGCAGCTATTCTGATCCTGATGACCCAAATAATACAATTCACGAAACGCAGCTATTAAGCGTGGCTGAAGATGTTGATACTACTATTCCCCCGGATAAACAGGGCACTCAGGGTACTCCAGAAAGTACTATTACCCCCCCTCCTCCTGCCTCAGGAGATTCAAACTATATCTATGTAATGCGGAAGGGAGCTTGTGGAGGGGACGGAAGTGATGGGTTTGGCATTCAGATCTGTCT
>QMLL01000433.1 GCA_003646715.1 Deltaproteobacteria bacterium | reverse complement strand
GTGCGAAATTGTGTTTGGCTTTTTGTGGCTTGAAGAAACAGGATTTTGGACATATAAGACTTAGAACTGGTATGGAGGTGATGGCATTGAGCAACAAACCAGAATACGGCTTTGGTCTTCATCTGATGATGGATGGTTACGGGTGCGATCCAGCTCTTTTGGATGACATTAATTATATATACGATTTTTTGAGCGATTATCCTGCAGAGATGGCAATGACTAAGATCATGCCACCGTATGTATTCCGTTATGAAGCAAGGAAGCCTGAAGACTCGGGGATATCCGGTTTCGTGCTAATAGCTGAGAGCCATATAAGTATTCACACTTTTCCGGAGAAGAACTACTTAAGCCTTGATATTTTTTCATGTAAGCCATTTGATGTGGATAAAGCTGTGAAGGCAGTCACAAAATATTTCAAAATCAAGAAAAAAGAACTCAACGTGGTGAATCGCGGGCAGGAATTCCCAAATAATATTAGGCAGTCCAGCAGAATAGTTCAAATGGACAGGTTACGCCATCATTTTTGACTCAAAGAGATGAATGAGTCATGGGAAAGACTCAAAACTGAAAAGCGTGACAGATTGTCCGGTTGCGTCAACTATTAATGGGTACATCACGAAAAGACAACATTGTGGAAATTGAGGGGGATTGCTTTTATGAGCAAAATCCCCCTTTCAATTTTGGTGGTCTCGATCCTGAGTATTCCAACTTTTGGGATTCATGGGCCGTTATCGTTCTGGTTCCTTACGATTCTACCACTACGTATCAGCCTGGTACAAGAAATGGCCCGTCTCAGATTATCCTGGCTTCGCAGCAGCTGGAACTCTACGACGAAGAGGTAGGAATAGAAATATATGAGAAGGGCATATGCACTCTTTCTCCCGTGAATCCGAATGTCAGCTCCCCTGAAAAAATGGTCAAAAAGGTTCAAAATGTATTTGGCTATCTCAGACAATGTAACAAATTACCGGTTCTGGTGGGGGGTGAGCATCTGGTTTCTGTGGGGGCCATAAGGGCTTTCGCTGAAGATATCGACTTGAAGGTTGTACACTTTGATGCTCATGCCGACTTAAGAAGGTCTTACCAGGGTAGTGAATATAGTAATGCGTGTGTGATGAGGTTGGTTTCGGATAATTGTGACTTTATCACTGTGGGTGTCAGGTCCATAAGCTGGGGAGAGCATAAGTACATTAAAGAGAATAATATTCGATGCGTTTATGCGAGAGACGTAATCGAAAATCGAGAAAAGGCTCTGGAGGATATACTTGAGTTTGCGCAAGGAAAGGTTTACATTACCATTGACCTCGATGTACTTGATCCGAGTATTATGCCGGCAGTTGGGACGCCAGAACCCGGGGGGCTTGGGTGGTACGATCTAACTTATCTGTTGAAGCATCTTTGTGGGAGATGTGAGATCGTGGGATTCGATGTAGTGGAGCTTTTGCCTCTTCCCGGTAATATTGCTCCCGATTTTCTTGCGGCTAAATTAATCTACAAGATGCTCGCGTATTCTGGTTATTATCTGGACAAGAAAATTAATCTTTGATAATCTTTAAATATAAAGCAGGACAATCAGAAATCATATGAAACTTGCCACTTACTGGCCCGGTTGAAGGATTTATTTGTGGTATCCGCGTGTTTGGTATTTGCGCAGGATACCGTTTAATATTTCACTATCCAGCAGAGGGTTAAATAAATCGTTTGGGGAAGAAGCTGATCGACTTTTTCAAGCGTCTGTTTTTCCGTAAAGACGTCCACAACCTGGAAGAAGAAATCCAGTCCCTTATCGACGAGGGTGAACAACAAGGGCTTCTCACCGAAGACGAAGGGGAGATGATCCAGAGCATTTTCTCCTTCCGTGATAAGGTTGCCCGGGAAATAATGGTTCCTCGTATCGATGCAGTATGCATCAGCAAAACTGCAAAGCTTGCTGATTTGATTAAGGTAATCATTGATAAAGGACATTCCCGAATACCCGTCTACGAAGAAAATATAGACAATATAATAGGCATCCTGCATGCGAAGGACCTTCTTCCTTACTGGGGTAAGGACGACTTTGACTGGCCAAATATTCTTCGCGATCCGTATTTTGTGCCCGAGACAAAAAAAATCAGTGAGATTCTCAGAGACCTGAGAAACAAAAAATCTCACATGGCCGTTGTTGTTGATGAGTATGGAGGTACTGCGGGTATCCTCACCATGGAAGATATCATTGAAGAAATAATTGGTGAAATTCAGGACGAGTACGATTATGACGATAAGAGGCTTGTGAAGATAGATGACGACACCATAGTTGCGGATGCAAGGGTTGACATTGAGGACGTGATGGAATTTTTTGGGGAAGAAATACCCGAGGGGAAATTTGAAACAATTGGTGGTTTCATAATCAGCCTGCTGGGTAGAGTTCCGTCGGTGAAGGAAGTGATAAGGTTCAATGATCTTGAAATATTGATTGAAGCTGCCGATAACCGAAGGATTAGCAGAGTAAGAATTAAGCGCGTTCGCAAGGAAGAGCCAGTTGAGATGTATTCTCAGTAAGTATAACCAGCTGATTTCAAAAGGATAAAACACAAGTGCGTATGCTGCTCGAAACGGAGCAGTTTTTTTTGCTAAATAAGAGGCCTGAAAGTGTTCGATAGAAAAAGAATATCATGTGCGGTATTGAGCGGGGTGTTACTTACTCTTTCTTTCCCGACACCTTCCTGGTTCTTTTTGGCATGGCTGGCCATGGTGCCCCTTATGTTCTCAATAGAATCATGTAGTTATCGACAATCTTTTCTGCTTGGGTGGTTTGCAGGGTTTGTACATTTTACTTCTCTACTTTACTGGATCTATTATGTGGTTAATCATTACGGTAAAGTGCCAATGCCGCTGGGGGTGATAACCCTTTTGTTGCTAACTTCATATGTGGCGTTATTTCCTGGTTTTTCCTGCGTTATATACAAGCTGTTAAATACCAGATGGTCTTTCCCTCCG
>QMLL01000432.1 GCA_003646715.1 Deltaproteobacteria bacterium | reverse complement strand
TTCTCCCCTGAATCCGGGAGAATCAAGAACACCGTGAATGTAAGTTCCGATGATCAGACCATCTTCGCTTACCCACCCGTCTTCCCACTGTTTTTTCTTTCCGGGGACATGAATCCTGGCAAATGGCTGACCAGAAGATCGTACGGGTGTGGTGCGGCCCATGTGGATTTCATAACCTCTGAGTCGTGATCCACTCAGAATTGATATCCCTGTGACCTTCTGGACAACCTTCTCCTTTTCGAGGATGGTTGTAACCGGCAGCAACCCCAGGCATTTAATCTCTTTTCCTTTGTCAGACTCCACACCATGCGGGTCATAAACTTTGGAACCCAGAAGTTGATAACCGCCACATATGCCCAGCACGAATTTGCCGCGTGCAGCAAAATCCTTTATGGCCCTGGCCCAGCCTTTCTGCTTTATCCACCTGGCATCAGACATAACGTTTTTAGTTCCGGGCAATATAATCCAGTCATATTCATCGGTCAGTTGGTTAGCTCGGGACAAGTAATTGAGTACTACGTCAGGTTCCCGTTCCAGGATCTCGAGATCAGTGAAGTTAGATATGGCCGGGAGCTTCAGTACGGCAATATTTACATTGTCATCTGCCAGCTCCTTTGGTGGCCTTCTGTCCACCTGAACGGCAACTGAATCTTCCGTGTCAATATAAATATCTTCGAAAAAAGGGACGAGCCCGAGTACCGGTTTTCCTGTTTTTTCTTCTATGTATTTAATGCCCGAGTCAAACAGCCGCGGGTCTCCTCTAAACTTGTTGATAAGGAACCCTATGATGAGGTCCTTTTCCTCTTTTTCCATGAGGTTATATGTGCCAATTATCTGAGCAAACACTCCGCCCCTGTCAATGTCAGCAACAAGGATGCATCTGGCTCCAGCAGCTTTTGCCATCTCAAAATTTACCAGGTCATTATCCTTCAAATTCATTTCGCAGCAGCTTCCTGCTCCTTCCATCACAATTAGGTCATACTGCCCGGCAAGCTTGTTGAAGGATTCCATGACTGTCTGTTTCAATTCGTTTTTGTAGTTGTGATATTCCATGGCACTCAACTGGGTGGCAACTTTCCCGCGAACAATTACCTGGCTTGCTTGATCGTATGAAGGTTTGAGCAAAATCGGGTTCATATCCACGGAAGGAAGAAGTCCAGCTGCTTCAGCCTGTACTACCTGTGCTCTTCCGATTTCACCTCCTTCGAGGGTGATATACGAATTGTTGGACATGTTCTGAGCTTTAAAGGGAGCCACCCTAAAACCTCTTCGTTTGAAGATACGACAGAAAGCCGTTGTGGCAATTGATTTGCCAACATCACTCCCGGTACCCAGAAACATCAAACAAGTGGTCATTTTTTGCCTTCCATGCATCAAAAATGCAAACCCGGAGATAGATATACAATCAGGCAAGACAAGGCGCCTGACAGTATCAGACTAAGAACCCTGAAAACCTGTGTCATGATTATAAGTCTTGTGCCCATTGCCGGACTGAAGATGCCAAGGTAAACGGGCATCTGGTGCCTGAAGGCACGAATCGGACTGGAAATAATATTTCCTGCAAGCAGGGCAAGAACTATCTGGGGCACGTTTAAAGTACCGGCCTCCAGCATTGCTCCTGCTGCTGCATACCCCGAGGTGAACTCGGTCATCAGGCTTACCACAACTATTGACATGGCGTCTACCGGCATTAAAGTAGATCCTACATGCTGAGCGAGAGCTTTTCTGAGCCACACAAAGAATCCGGCGTGGGATAGAAATAAAATTAGAACGTAGATAGGTAATACAAGCACCATTATTCTTGCCAGCCTGGTCAGGAACTTGGCTTTCAGATCCCTGAGAACCTTTTTCCAGTCCTTGCTATCGGTGTTTCTAGTTTCTGCTGCAAAATGTGCTCGTTCGGGAAGAACGTTCCTTGACCATATTAAAACCACCACAAGCCGGAGAACTGCTGCAAAAAAGGTTATTAGCAGATAGATCGCACCAGCGCTACCAGCCAAAGGCAGAATTACGAAAATAGTTGTCGGCAAATGAAGAAAGTAGGACGGGAAAGTATTTAGCAAAACAGCCAGGGTGACTTCCTTCTCATTCATTACTCCGTCCTTGTAGAAGGATACGATCATCGCAAGCGCAGTGATTCCGGAGATGAAGGCGGCGGTGAATGCTGCGGCCATCTTTTCTGTCAGGTGTCCCCAGCGCATCAGAGGGCGTATCAAGATGGCAAGCCGGTTAGTCCATCCCATGGCTTCGATCATTTGACCTACGAATAGCCCTATAGAAATAAAAAAGACGATTCTGAGTAAGGGTTTACAAACCCTTTTCCACGCCACAGCTGGATCTTTCAAAATCCAGGAAACGTCCAGAGCGCCTATCATGTACGCTATGGCTGCACACAGAAGCAGGAAAGACAGAAAAATATAAAATCTGGAAACAGATTTCTTTTTCATTGAGTGCCTATTTATGGTCTTTCTGCTTTTTAATTATAAGCAAAGAAAGATAAGGTGGTGTTTTGTCGTAATACCTCTTAATATTGTGAATGATTTCTTCTCCTTCCAGTCCGCAACGGGTTATAAGCGTAGCGTTTTCTGCGAGCCCCTGCCGATCTATCTCGCTCATGATCTCTTTGTAATTTCGATAAACTTTTAACATAATTACGTTGTCCGTGTGATTGATGATCCGTTTGAGCTGTCTTGCTCCAAGAGCGCCTGAAACCACAGCAAATGATTCTTCTGCCTCGGCAATAACCTGACCTGCAGCCGAAGCTGCAGCATGATAAGAGGTAATCCCTGGTACTACCTGAACGGGAACACCGGGGTCCAGTTTTCTGATCACCCGCATAATATACCCGAATGTGCTGTAAGTCATGGGATCACCAAGAGTAATAAAGGCTACATCTTTGCCTTTTCTTATATGGCTTAGAATTTCTTTAGCATTGGCATCCCATGCCTTTTCGAGTACTGTCCTGTCTCGTGTCATTGGGAACTT
>QMLL01000431.1 GCA_003646715.1 Deltaproteobacteria bacterium | reverse complement strand
GCCTCCAAACTTTCTTTCCAATTCTTCGCAGCACTTCCTTAAACTTTTTGCCTTATTCTTATAAAATCCGGTAGGCCTTATATCTTCTTCCAGTTCCTCCTGAGAAACGCTGGCGTAATCTTTTGCTGACCTGTACTTCTCAAAAAGACTTTTTGTTACCTCGTTTACCCTTTCGTCGGTACATTGAGCCGACAGAATAGTCGCGACCAGAAGTTCCAGAGGATTCGTAAAATTAAGGGAACATTTTGCATCCGGATACAGTTTGTCCAGTATCCTGAGTATTGCTTCAATCTCTGTCTTATCCTTTTTCATAGTTGCAACTCCAATATAACTTAAATACCCACCTAGCGACCTGATGTCACGGCCACCTGCCCCTCTTGACAGCCTGCAACCGGGTCTTATCATACTATGGGATACCAACCACCACAAGCATATAAGTTTTTTCGCACTGAGTATTCACTTTTCAACAGAACTTTGTTAAATAGCCTCTGATGCAAAGATTGGCAAAAAAGAAACGCTTTACTTGCTTACCTTATATAAGTTATGCTTTTCGTGATTCAAGGTGAGCTAATTTCAAAAACGTTTTAAAAGGAGACATGTTCGTATGAAACTCGAAATCAGGTGCCCGTTCTGCGAGAGCAATCATCCGATTCCTCTTGATTTCGATCTCGTGTACCACTGCGAGTGCGGTGCATGCTACAAGGTATGTTCGGGTAACAACATTGAAAACAGCATGGTACATATCGCTTCCGAGATATGGAGCGACGACGAATTGGCTTTTCTCATGGCCACTGAGTCTCAGTTCTGTGATGTAGTGATCGAAAGAGATTTTGATAGATTAATTAATCTAAAGCAAGAACTTGATGAAAACTTCTTGCCGAGATTTTGCAAGTACGACGAACATGGTGATTTGAACCTTGTGTGGATCAAGAGAGAGAACTAGAGAAACTAAATGCCTTACAATGTAGCACTGATTTCCATGCCGTGGCCCTTGGCAAATCGAGCATCGATACAGCTGGGGGCTTTGAAAAGCTTCCTGAATCAAAACCTTACCGACATTAGAGTTGTTAACATACATATTTTCCTGGATGTTGCCCATAACCTGGGAATTTCCCGCTATAATGCCATTGCGGAAAATACCTGGATAGCTGAAGCTGTCTACGCGTATATCCTGAATTCTGAACTCAGGGCAGAAATTGTTTCATCCTTCAAAAAGGCTTGCAGGTCAATCCCTATTCTCAGAGACCAGTGCGTGGAGGACATAGCGCTGCGCCTTAAATCTCTACATGAAAAATCATCCATCTGGAAAGTTATTGAGAAAGCAGACCTGGTGGGAGTTTCTATCTGCCTGGCTCAGCTTGCGTCATCTCTTTATTTTATCAAAGAGACCAAAAAAAGGTTTCCAGAGAAAAAAATTACGGTAGGTGGGTCAGCAGTTGCCGGCAAACTCGGACAGTCAATGCTTGAAAACGTACCGGAGGTGGATTTCGTTATCAACGGCGAAGGTGAACTACCTCTCCTCAACCTGGTAAAACTACTCAAAAATGGCGCTACCGATTCCGAAAACGGGGTACCGGGGTTAATTTACAGGGATACCACAGGAAAAGCAATCTTTTCTGAATGCAATCAAATCGAATCTCTGGAAACGCTTCCTGTCCCTGATTACGATGACTATTTTCTGCAGCTTTCAAGACTTCCCAAACTCCATAACCTAATTCCGGGTTTGCCAGTTGAAGCATCCAGGGGCTGCTGGTGGCACAGAGCAACTCCTGAAGCTCCTGAAAAAGCATGTCAGTTTTGCAATCTGAACCTTCAGTGGAAAGACTATCGATACAAAACGGCAGAAAAGGTAGCCAATGAAATAGAACATCTTGCCAGCAGGCATGCTACTACGAAATTTTTCTTCGTGGACAACAACCTTCCCCTGTGGGAAACGGATAAGCTCTTCAGACACATCGAAAAACACCGCAGATCGTACCAGATATTTCTCGAAACAAGAGCCTCCGTCACAAAGAAAACACTTCTATTGATGAGAAGAGCCGGAGTTGAGGATGTCCAGATTGGCATCGAAGGTCTGAGCACTTCATATTTAAACCGTATTGGCAAAGGGACTACCACCATTCAAAATATCGAAATTATGAAAAATTGCGAGGAACTCGGGATTAATAATATCTCCAACCTGCTCATAGGGTTTCCAGGTGCTACCGAGGCAGAAGTTGAAGAAACCCTTGAAGCCCTCGAGTATGTTTTTATCTACAAACCACTCAGAATCGTAAAATTCTGGCTCGGTTACAATAGCCCCGTTTACTACCGTGCCAAGGACCTCGGTCTGAAAAACATACGCAATCATCCTAAGTATCGCTACGTTATTTCAGAAGATCTCTATTCTAACCTTGAACTGATGCAAAAGGACTACCGGTTTGATAAAAAGAAACAGGAAAAGATCTGGCGGCCGGTGGTGAAAAAGGTAAGAGAGTGGAAAGAATTTTATCGTAAAACGAAAGAAAGGTATCCACATATTCCTATTTTGAAATACAGGGATGCCAAGAATTTTCTTATCATTTCTCGTGTATCGTACGATTCTCCCGAATCTGAATGTTTTCGGCTAAGAGGGGCATCGCGAGACATCTACAAATTCTGCGATAAAACAAGATCATTCGGATCAATATGCAGAAAATTCCCCTCATTTCCGGAAAAGGATCTCTTAAATTTTCTCAACACACTGGTAGATAAAAAAGTAATGTTCCGGGAAGGCAATCGCTACCTGAGTCTTGCCGTTAATATTGACGTGAGAAGATTCTGTTCGTGAAGTAATAATAAAAAGCCCTCTCCGAGCAAACTCGTTCGGGGAGGGTGCATTTATTAGTTCTCGTCTTTAGAATACTTACCTGTGAACATGTAACGTTTTACCGTGTCATAAATTTTATGCTGCCCGTGGATACATTAAAAGTGAACCGCCCGCTTCGCTCAAGACGCCAAGTACGCAAAGAAGAAAAG
>QMLL01000430.1 GCA_003646715.1 Deltaproteobacteria bacterium | reverse complement strand
ATCAGACGCATCACGAAGTTCTTTAGCTGCCTGGAGATCAAGCCTGGAAGCCAATGAGGTCTTTTTTTGAAGAGCGATAAGCCGTTCGGCTCTTTCTCTTGACGCCTGATCAAGAGCAGCATCTGCTTCCTTCTGGATTTCTGTCTCGTCATCTGAGTCAATAGCTTTTTCAATAAGCTTCACAAGGGGCACATCTTCCAGCCATTCGTCGATCACATCGTAAACACGATCTGAACCCATCTGCTCCCGCATTATGTCAAGCTTGCTAAGTATTTTCTGAAGCACTGAGCCTTCTCGCGTGTTCCTGGCTACCAGGTTGTAAACCCATACATCGTCTTTTTGGCCGTATCTGTGGATGCGGCCCATCCGTTGCTCGAGGCGGTTGGGATTCCAGGGGATATCCCAGTTGATCAAATACCGGCAGAACTGAAGGTTGATTCCTTCTCCAGCAGCATCCGTAGCTACCATTATCTTGGCGCGGTTCTTAAAATCCCGCTGTGCCTGCTTTCTGGCATCAACATCCATGCCACCGTGGATTGTTGTCACGGTGTAACCCTTGTTCTCAAGCCGCTTGGCAAGGCTCTCCAGTGTGTCGCGATGCTCTGTGAAGATGAGCAGTCTTTCGTCATCAGCACGGATCACATCAGACGAATCCAACACAGCCAGCAGTTCAGCAAACTTGGCTTCCTTGTGGTTTTTCAGGCTTTCAGCCAAATGGAAAAGGCGCTCAACTTCATTCCTTTCTTCTTCAACTTTAGCCGGGTCGTCGGTGAGGACCTGGCGAAAAATCCTCTGGTCGATTTGTTCCCGTTCGTCTTCTGTCAAATCTTCATATTCAGAAATGTCACGGGGGTCACTGGGATCAAGAGCTCCCCGGAGAAGGCGTTTCCTGTCAGCCTCACTGCGGCTTGGATCAGTGAGAATCGTAAGGACTTCGTTCTAAGCTTTGAGACGATTTTCCAGCGTCCTGGTGATGGCATAGAGGCTGCTAGCGAGGCGGCGTTGCATCACCATAAGCGTCAGCTCAACATTGCGATTTCTCTTGGCTTTTGCCTCCTTTCGTTTTGAGCGCACATATCTTGTTACTTCATCGTATAGGGCCTTCTCCTCAGGAGTAAGGTCATATCCAATAGTTTTGGTGTGCCGGTTCTTGAAAAGAGGCTTGCCGTCCCAATCAACCATTTCCTCTTTAAGCCGGCGAAGGAAAAACCGGTTACGAGCATGGCTTATAGGCCGCTCCTCATCAAAGTCATCATATGATGTCCCGTAGGGGGCAGCCTGCTCACGTACCCGGTTGGCTACATGTTCGTCCTTTTGAAAAAGATCTCTGTCCAGCAGAAGAAGCAGCCTCCGAAACGTGTCTTTGCGGCCCCGGTGAGGTGTGGCAGTGAGAAACAGCAGATGGTCAGCCTTCCTTGCTATCGCCTTAACAGCCTTGTAGCGGCCGCTTTCTTCAAGTTTGCTTCCGTATTCATAGGCTGAAAGCTTATGGGCTTCGTCCACAACCACAAGATCCCATTGATTCTTTTCTGCCTCTTTCAAACAGCTCTCGTGTCTTGCCAGGAAGTCCATTGAAACAATGAATATCCCTTCTTCATAGCGAGCGAACTGCCCAGGATCTGCCTCAAAAGATGCACGATTCACCAACCGGGCATAAAGGCCGAACTTTTCTTGTAGTTCTTCTTCTTTCCACTGCTTGGTAAGCCCGCCAGGAGTGATGATAAGGATCTTCTGGATGACTCCTCGGAATAGAAGTTCTTTAATAAGTAGGCCGGTCATAATGGTTTTACCGGCCCCAGTATCATCAGCTAGAAGGAAACGAATCCGTGGCAAAGGCAAAAGATATCTATAAACTGCCTCTACTTGGTGTGGAAGAGGATCGACAATACTTGAGTTTACTGCAAATAAAGGGTCGAATTGATGTGCGATGCGAATGCGTTCTGCCTCGGCACCCAGCAGGAAGGCGTTTGGATCTCCATCAAACGTATGGGCTTGACCACGGACTTTAACGAGAACAGACAGTTCCTCTGCAGCAAGAGGGCGCTTAATGACTCGCCTGGACTGGACCCCAACTCCCTCAACAAGGATCTTGTTGCCAAAGGGAGCAATTCGGTGAATCTCAACTAGCTCGGATGGCTCCAATCCGGAGACAACGTCCCCTGGAGCGAGGTTATTATCGTCCTTGTTCACCATTGAATTTCTTTCCCGAACTCCCGAAGGCCGGTAGATCACACTGCTAATGCCAGGTTTCTAATACACGGTTTAAATGAAGTTAACCCCCTGATTCTAGTCTCGAGTCCCGCTAAAGGTACGTCTCAAGATGGTCAATAAGTTGAATTCAGCTGCTGCTCTCAGAGAATTAGCAATAGGCAGCTTAGAAACTTAGCTAAATTTAACTAAAATTAGCTATTTGGTCAAGGGATTTCGCTAGGTTATTTGAGAAGTTACACCTCAAAAACTAGATAATCTGTATAGCAACCTACCATACCCTTTTGACGAATGCGGTCACACTGCTAAAATTTTTTGGTTTTGGCATTGTTTGTTCTTTTGTCTATCCTTCGGAGGCTGGGTACCTTATTACAGCTTATTCCTCGTCCTCATGGAAGAACGCACCATCCCTGAGTCTGATTTATTTCCCTTTTGCTCATCTTTCCTGGGAAATATACATAAGTGCAGAATCTGATCATCAAGCGATAGCGCAAAGCCTATTATCTCTTCTGATCCAACTCGGAGGTCTGTCCCAACCCCAACAGATGGATGAGTCTCCATCTCAGCCGATTTGGCCTCAGTTATAAGCTTGGTCACCCTGCTCTTTAGTGCTTTGTCTTTCTTTCTTGGATCATACCAATCAATCGCATCAAGGGCATAACTTGAAAGCAGCTTGTTGAAAACCTTGCAGAATGTTTCATGTTTCCCGAAGGCATCCATGCCGGCAACCTCTCCATTTATCATGAAAACAGCACCTACCTGCCCTTGAACAGGGGTGAATCTGGTCGTGTAGT
>QMLL01000429.1 GCA_003646715.1 Deltaproteobacteria bacterium | reverse complement strand
TACAAGTTATGATTCCACCAACCTTAAATGTCGTGTATTTCGATAATGGTTCATTCCATGTAATATCGACATCTTTGATCGATGATATTTCACTTTTCCATCCTCTACTCATCAGGCTTCTGGCCTTGTCTGCTCTTCATTTCCATGAATTTTTCGCCAACTTTCCAGACATCTCCGGCACCCAGCGTAAGAACAATGTCACCTTCCCTGGCTGTCTCGGACAAAAAGCTCAAAACTTCGCTCAATTCGGGCAAGTAAACAACGTTACCGTGACCATGCTCGCTTATGCCCTTTGCCAGCTTTTCTGCGGACACACCAGGAATAGGTTCTTCACTTGCCGGATAGATGTCCGTCACTATCAAAATATCGGTCTGGTAAAATGCTTTTGTGAACTCGTTAAAAAGTGCCTTTGTACGGGTAAACCGGTGAGGCTGAAAAACCACGATACGTCTTTTGTCTTCGTAACATTCAGCAAGCGTCTTCAATACAGCCTTGATTTCTGTGGGATGATGGCCATAATCATCGAGCACGATAATGCCGTCACGTTCACCTTTTATCTGGAAACGCCTTTCAACTCCCGTCATATCCAGAAATCCGGCCTGGATATGCTCAAGATCAACTTCAAGTTCTGTAGCCACTGCAACTGCAGCCAGGGAGTTAAGAACGTTGTGCCATCCGGGAAGATTAAGGATTATCTCACCAATTTCTTTCCCGCTGTGAAATAGTCTGTACTGGGATTTCAAACCGGAAAAGCGAATATCACGAGCCTGAAATTCCGCCTGGTTGGTAAATCCATACGTCATCAGCGGTTTCTTTATCCTCGGCAATATTTCCTGAATATTTTCATCTTCAAGACACAGAATTGCTCTTCCGTAAAAGGGAATCTTGTTTATAAATTCAAGGAATGTATCCTGAATTTGCTTAAGATCCCTGTAATAATCCAGGTGTTCAGCATCTATGTTCGTGACTACTGCGATTGTAGGGCTGAGTAACAAAAAGGTTCCGTCACTTTCGTCAGCTTCCGCCACGAGAAATTCGCCCTGTCCCAGTTTTACGTTGCTTCGCCAGGCATTCAATTTCCCACCGATAACCACAGTAGGATCAATCCCTCCTCGAGTGAGTACGGTGGCTATCATGGAAGTGGTGGTTGTTTTTCCATGAGCACCTGCCACCAGAATCGCATATTTCAACCTCATTAACTCGGCGAGCATCTCGGCCCGCTTTATCACCGGAATTTTTGCCGTTTTCTGAGCTGCAACCACTTCGGGATTTGTGGGCGGTATTGCAGAAGACACCACGACAACGTCCGCACCTTCAATCTGTTCAGCCCTGTGGCCGATATAGACACGTGCGCCATGCCTTTCAAGACGACGAGTTATATCGCTCTCTTTGACATCGGAACCACTGACGCTATACCCCAGGTTAATGAGTAGTTCTGCAATGCCACTCATCCCAATTCCGCCGATGCCCACAAAATGTATGTGCCTGTACTTCTTAAACACTGTCGTGATCTCTCCTATAAAGGCTCAGACACTTAATCCTGCGCCGCCTCCAGCGCAGATCTTCCCACATTAAGAACAATTCCAATACCGATCAGGCTAACAAGTAGTGAACTCCCACCGTATGAAACAAAAGGGAGCGGTAACCCCTTGGTCGGTAACAGTCCTGTCACCACTCCCATGTTTATTACAGCCTGAAGACAAATCATTGTTATTATCCCGGAAGCAAGGTACATCCCGAATAGGTCAGGAGCATTCCTGGTAATCAGGATGCCTCTCCAGAGAATTATTCCAAAAAGAATTACAATGGCGATTACGCCGAAGAGTCCCAGTTCTTCAGCAATGACCGCAAGTATGAAATCAGTGTGTGGTTCAGGAAGATAAAAGAGTTTCTGGTAACTTTTTCCCAGGCCAACTCCCCAGAACCCCCCGTTACTGAGAGCCATCAACGAGTGGACCAGATGATATCCTCTCTTGTAAGGATCAGCCCACGGATTTATGAACCCAAGAATTCTTTCAAGACGATACGGCACATTCCAGATCAGGAAATATAAAAATGGAAGCCCAGCCAGTACGGCACCCGTCAAGTATGTTATTCGAGCTCCAGCAATAAACAGGAGCAAAAAGACCAAACACATGAAGCTTAGAGCAGTTCCAAGATCCGGTTCAAGCAACACCAGAGCCGCTAACAATCCGCCGACGAGGATGTGCGGCAAGAACCCGATGGAAAAACTCTTTATTTTGTCCATTTTCTTTTCCAGGGAGTAGCTTAAATATATGATGAGCGCAAGTTTGGCGAATTCTGACACCTGAAGGTTAAAAGGACCCACTCTTATCCAGCGCATAGCTCCGTGAATCTTCCTGCCGATACCCGGGATAAGGACAAGCACCAGGCCTATCAGGCAGAGGAACAAAAAGGGATAGGTAATTGCTCTGTATAAGTGATAAGGAATTCTTGATACAATCATCAATGCTACAATCCCTATAAAAACATGCACTGCCTGGTGTTTAAGAAACAAGAAACTATCTCCGTAGTAATGCCCCGAAATTATGGAGCTTGCACTGTACACAGACACCAGTCCTATCGCCACAAGCAGTAGCGTCGATAAAACAAGCAGATAATCAACAGACATTTCTTCAACGTTTTCACGCATACTTACAGAGACCTCACCAACGCCTCAAAATGCAAGCCTCGCTCCTGGTAATTTTTATACTGATCAAAAGAAGCACAAGCAGGTGACAACAAAACCACGTCTCCCGGTTTACAGATGGTAGTTGCAACCCTAACCGCTTCATCCAGGTTTTCCACCAGCCACGTGTTTGTTAAATCACCCAGGTATTCGGCAATATGTCTTCGAGATTCACCAAAAAGGATTAAGGCTCTAACCTTTTCTTTAATGAGCGGAACCAATGGATCATACGAACCGCCTTTGTCTCTCCCACCTGCCAGTAAAACCACCGGCCCCGAGAAACTTTCCAGAGCCTTAACCACCGCCCCTACGT
>QMLL01000428.1 GCA_003646715.1 Deltaproteobacteria bacterium | reverse complement strand
GGATCCCATCTACTGGAAAAGAATTCTCCAAGATGCCCCGAAGTGATAAGGGGCATCGAGAAATAAAAAAGAAAGAAGAAAATGAGCACCGCAAGCGATCCGGTTATCACCGTAGATAATGCAAAAACACCCTTTGTTGCTTGTTCTAACTTACGTTGCTTCATCACTTCACCGGAAGAAAGCCATACATTTCAACCAGCTTTTGCCCTTCAGGACTGAGCATATATTCTATAAATGCCCTGGCCAGCGGTTTCGGCTTTCCCCGAGTGTTCATGTAAAGACCCCGGGCAATCCAGTATTTTCCTGCTTTAACATTTTCACGAGACGGATAAACTCCATCGATTGCAAGAAGTTTTACCGAGTTATCCGCAACACCCAGAGAAATATAACCGATACCGAGCGGATCGTTTGCAATAGCCGTTTTCATTGCAGCATTCGACTTAACGAAGTTTGCTTTCCGGGTTATCTTTGTTTTCTTGATGCCTTTTTTCCAGAATACTTTCCTTGTGCCACTTTCTGAATCTCTTGTATAAACGTTTATCGGGGCATCAGGTCCGCCAAGTTCTTTCCAGTTCGTCATCTTTCCAGAAAATACATCTATAAGATCAGCAGTTGTTATATTTTCGATCTTTCTCTTCGGATTAACTATTACACCTATCCCGTCTATGGCAAATTTATACACTTTGAGGTTACATCTTTTAATCTCCTCGGGGCTTGGAGCCCTCCCTGTGTTTCCGATGTCAATTAATCCTTCACAAACCTGCTTTATTCCAACTCCAGAGCCTCCACCACCAATAGTGATGTTAATATTGGGATATGCTTTCATAATGCGCTTAATGGCAGCCTTTTCACATTTTATGTGAGCTGTACCGCCAGCTATTTGAAGCGTTCCTGAAAGCCCCTTGAATACGTCCAGATCAGCAGCTTTGGATGAACTAACGAAAAACGATACCAATGCCCCGACAATCATGATCATCAGGATTTTTTTCATTGCTATCCTCCTATAAAAACCTTCTGGAGTAGCGAAGCATGAGTCTACTCAAAGTGGTAATTTGACTGAAGAGGTAACAATAACTTTTATTTTTAGGCTACGATTTCATTCTACTTTCGTGGAAAGACCCGATATGGCTTTTTAGCCAACCAATCACGGGCAGCTTGGAAGGATCTGTCGTCAGGTGAAGCCAGAGTACATAATTGTGAAAATTCCTTCATTAACTAATTAACTGAGGATCACCGAACTTTTACTATAGAGCATATAAATTTGTCAATTTGGAAATTTCTATAAATAGGACGATCTGGCATAGATAAAATCTATAGAAATTTTAATTATCATTTACCAGATACTTGATTTTGTTTATCATGGGTTCAAAGTATCGGTCTGAAAGGAGCAATAATGAGTACGGACTTGAAAACATTAAAAGAGAAAGCAAAGGCATATCTTCCGGGCATGATAGAGCTCCAGAAGCGCCTAACCGCTATTCCAGCACTGGCTCCAGATAACGGAGGCGAGGGAGAAGAAAAAAAGGCCCAGTTTCTAGCCGATTTTATAGAGAAGGAAGAGCTTGGTGAAATACAGTGGTTTAATGCCCCGGATGACAGGGTTCCTTGCGGGTACAGACCCAATATTCTTCTCACAGTGCCCGGCGAAAACTCAGAACGCTCCCTGATAATAATAAGCCACATGGACGTTGTCCCTCCGGGCAATCTCAATTTATGGGACCACGATCCTTTCGACCTCGTTATAAAAGAAGACAGAATAGTAGGGAGGGGAGTAGAAGACAATCAGCAGGGTATAGTATGCTCAATACACGCACTAAAGATATTAAGAGACTTAAACCAGCCACCAGCTATTGGAGTCAAACTCCTCTTTGTTGCAGATGAGGAGACCGGAAGCAAAAAGGGCCTTCAGTTTCTGGTAAACAACCATCCCGAGCTTTTCAACAGGGATGACCTCATCCTTGTACCGGACTACGGAAACGAAGATGGAACCATGATAGAGGTGGCTGAGAAAAGTATTATCTGGGTCAAAGTGTTAATAAAAGGAAAACAGTGCCACGCAAGCGTACCTCACAAAGGATTAAACACGTTAAGGGCAGTCGCTCATTTCATCGTCGAAAGTGAGAAACTTTCTTCCATGTTCCCTGAATCAGACCCCACATTTCGACCACCAACAAGTACCTTTGAACCTACAAAGAAAGAGGCAAACGTTGAAAACATAAATACTATACCGGGGGAAGATGTACTTTACTTTGACTGTAGAGTTCTCCCTCAATATCCGTTAGAATCAGTACTGGAAGCATTTCGGGAGATTGCTAACAAGATTGAAAATGATCTTGGAGTTAAAATAGAACTGGGCACACAAATGGCAGACCAGGCTGCTCCGCCAACACCGAGGGATTCACCCGTGGTGATCAATATAATGAAAGCAGTAAAAGCTCTCAGAAATCTCGAAGCCAAGGCTTGCGGTATCGGGGGGGTAACTGTGGCCGCTCATCTCCGAAAAAAGGGGCTCCCGGTGGCAGTGTGGCAAACAATTACAAAGACGGCTCATCAACCTAACGAATACTGTCTCCTAGAAAACATGATAAAAGATACCGAAGTAATGGCATATCTTATGGCTTTGTCCACATAAATCTTTAGAAAAAGACAGCATATACTAAACTATATTATGCGACTTTCGGATATACACAACATCAGCATCAAATGGAAACTGATTATTCCATTTCTTTTCCTTGCCTTCCTCGGCACTTTTTCGCTCATTTTCTTGAGCATTCGTTTCCAGGAAAAGACTTTCCTTTCCCAGGAAAAGAGCCATCTGGAGTGCTTACAGAAAAGCTTTCTCAGCAAAGTATCAGAAAGTTCCACCTTGGCCCTGAGCTTCGCAAAGGAAGCATCAATGAACACGTGCCTCAAGGAGGCCTTAGCCCAGGAAGATCTTCAGAAACTTAGAAAAATCTGCACCCAGTCTCATCAAACGTTGAGAGGTTGTTTTAAGTCCCTCGGT
>QMLL01000427.1 GCA_003646715.1 Deltaproteobacteria bacterium | reverse complement strand
TTAATAGCCAGGAAATTTGTTTCATGGCGATACTTTCAGGACATAAATGTTGCGCTAAGCAAGGATTTAAAGACATGAAATCTTCTAATCTTAGCTATGGTTTTTGCACCTTTGATAGGGAACAATAGAAGTAGAGCTATTCAAGAAACTATTAAAGAGAAATTAAAACGCTCAAAAAACTCGATTGGCCGAAGAATGCACCGAACTTCACCCTAAATTTGAGGAGAATATGGCAGAGGAGGGGTTTTCTATGAAGATAGAAAAATGGCCAAGATATTACAAAAAGATTTGCTTTGGTTGTATATTAAGGTTTCGCTTGTGCTTTACCGCGTTCGAAGCTAGTATAAAAACATGGATACGAAAGTAGTAAATCCTCATGATAGGTTTTTTAAAGCTGTTCTTGGTGATGAAAAACACGCAAGAGAGTTCCTGGAACTTTACCTTCCCCAGGAACTGGTACGACAGCTTGATTTAAATACTCTGGCTATTACCAAAGACAGCTTCATAGAAAAGGAATTAAGGGAATACTTTTCTGACTTACTCTATCGTGTTGAGCTCAAGGGACAACCGGCTTTCATCTATCTTCTGTTTGAACATAAAAGTTCACCAGACAAACTCACTGCATTCCAGGTTCTCCGGTACATGGTGAAAATCTGGGAACTTCTCTTAAAGCAGGGACAATTTCATACCAGACTGCCAATAATTGTTCCTCTCGTTATTTACCATGGAAGATCACCATGGAACATAGACACAGGATTTAAACACCTGTTTCATGTTCCGGATGGATATTTTGAGGCCTACGTCCCTGATTTTGAATATCTTTTATACGATGTTTCTCATTTTACCGATGAGGAAATTAAAGGCGCAGTGATACTGAAGGCCAGTCTTCTTACCATGAAGTACGTGTTTCGGCCGGAGCTGGGAAAACAACTCGAAAAGATTTTTGGCCTGTTCAAGGATTTAACTTTGAAAGAAACCGGGTTAGAATACTTGGAAACATTGCTAAGATACCTCGTTAATGCTACCGATACCATAAAGAAAGACGACATAGCCAGAGCAATACAAAGTATTCCGGAAGGAGACAAAATAATGCCAACCATAGCCGAACAATGGAAAAAAGAAGGATTCGAGGAAGGGATTCAGCAGGGGATTCAACAAGGAATTCGGCAGGGAATCCAGGAAGGAATTCAGCAAGGAATACAGCAGGGTATGAGAGAAGGCATTCTGGAAGCAATCGAGCTGGGCTTAAAGTTGAAATTTGGAACACGGGGACTAAAGATTTACCCGGAGATAAGAAAAATAGAGGAAATCGAACAGTTAAGATCGATTAAAGAGGCTATTGAAATTGCGGGCAGCATTAAAGAGATCGAAGAGCTGCTTGATTAACCTTATTCATCAAACAAGAATCCCTGAACTCTGCCCCCTCGATACGTCCCGGGATACAGAAGTCAAAGGTCTGAAATCGGAGGTCAGAAATCGGGTTATGACATTCATGACTCGTTACCTTACGTCGTAGATTAATAACCAATAACCAGTAACCAACACTAATGCAGCACAGCTGCAACTGAGTAATTACCGTTGTAATTTTTGCGTATTCTAGAAGGAAGATGTCCCGGGAAGTGACAAAATGTCACGGATTCAGCAAAAGTTATTTGATCTATCTCAGTTTTAACGATTCGAGAATCTCGGAAATTTATAGAGTCTCATCCAGCATATTCGGATGTTCCTTTATCCATTTGACAATAGCATTTGTAATATCCCTTATGTCGCCAATTTGCGAGGAACATATGCTATAAAGTTCTTCATCCGAAATTTCCTGATAAAAGTGAACCATCCGATTTCTGTATCCGGCAAGTTTTCTGAACAACCGGGCCTGCGATTCACTGAGTATTCTCCTATTTTCTAGCCCCAGTCCGATTTGTTTGTATTCGGTTATGCCTTCACCAAAACCTTTTGCAAGTATGTGGCGCCCAAGGTCCATTAGAGCTTCCAGGGCACGGCGGAGACACGATTCTGCGGCCCATACATTTCTTTTTTCTTTTACAAAAGATTCAAAACTTTCCAGAGGTAAACTTTCTATTCCCTCAAGCATTTGCTCGACCCAGTTCACCCGATCAACAACCACCCTTTTAACTATCTTCGAAGGACTCATTCGTCTTCTCCCAGAATCAAGGCCATTCTCTCTCTTTCCAGATGAGCACAATCGCCGGCTCTTCTCAATATGTAAAGATCATATTCATCGGCCAGGTATTCATCTTCAGCATAAAGCCTCTCACCTCGAATGATGTTTGCCGCAAGAAAAGGATCGGCTTCAGGAAGAACCACAAGATCAATTCTCGGAGCAGAAAAAAGATCTTCCAGTGCCATCGTAAGCTCTACCTTTTCTTCTATGTGAAGCTTTATGCCGGGACGTGGTTTTACGCCAATATCGAGATCTGAAAGATTATTAAAGATTATCTCTTTTTTCTTGCCGGAAATCCACTCAAGTGCATCTTTGGCCAGACTCCCGAAAGCGTAAATAGCTTCAATGGAAAACTGTTTCGCGATGTTTTGAAGAGATTTTAATCTATCGTCCAATGTATTCCACCCTCTGGTTCGTTACACTTAGGATACAGAGCAGGAGGAAAATAATCAAGTGGTGGCACTTCCAGAAGTGTGGTATATGTCAGATGGGATTTAATTAGCGGTTCTTCATAGATTCCGGAGGTGTTTGAGATGGAAAAAGATAGAGCGGTAGTACTGGAACTGGAACAGGACATAGCAAAGATCACATTTAATCGTCCTGAAAGCTTCAATGCCATGAATACCGAATTTTTCGGGGACCTCCTCAAGATTATGAAAAACATTCGCCACATGGAAAACGTCAGGTGTGTGGTGATTTCAGGTTCAGGAAAAGCTTTTTCTGCCGGCGGCGATGTAAATTTCATGAGCAAATTTGAAAATCCGGAAAAAGAATTCCAGGCTCCTGCGGATCATCTTAATTCAATCATGCTTGAACTATACAC
>QMLL01000426.1 GCA_003646715.1 Deltaproteobacteria bacterium | reverse complement strand
ATTGGATATTTTTTTTCACACCTACATTTCGCTTTCATCGACACAATAAGACTAGATTGCTTAATTTCAGCGAACAGGCTTAAATTCTATCCTTCTGTTCATGGCTCTGCCTTCTTCTGTGTCACTGGGCGCTCGAGGTCTGGAGTATCCGTAACCAATTGTCACAATTCGCTGAGGCTTTACTCCTTTTCTGACCAGGTATGCCTTTCCAGAATTAGCTCTTCTTATAGAAAGTTTCTTATTGTACCTTTCAGTCCCAATTATATCGGTGTGCCCCTCTATCTTTATCTTCAGTCCTGGATTCTGCTTCATAATTTCCCACACTTCATTAAGGATGGGGTAGTATTTGGATTTTATGTTGTACTTGTCAAAATCAAACAGTACCACTCCCACAGACCAGCAACCCCTAGCATCCACCTTTGCACCTTTTGGAGTGTCCGGACATTCATCCACACTATCACACACACCATCCTTATCGGCGTCGGCACAGAGAAATACGCTCCTCACAAAATCATCCATACCCTGGGGCGAATTTACTTCATCCGCCATTATTAAAAAACCGCAGTTGCTGGCAGTTACTATTCTTTCCAGGAGTTCCTTACCTTTCTCGTCACTCCCTATAAGAATCCCATAAATACAAACCCTGTCACGAAACTTCCTCACGAGCTTTCTCGCTTCAGTGACCACATCTTCATCCATATCTTTGCCATCGGTAAAAATTATAATCGCAGATTTGCCCGTAAGTTTATCAAAGTCTTTACTCGTTTCACGTAGCGCAAAATCGAGTGGACTTACTCCATCTGCGGATTTTAGAGTTGATAATGCAATATCAAAATCCTTCGGATTGTACTCTGCAAAGCCGTACAATAAAGACGTGTAAACTGGACAACCAAAAGTTCGTAAAGCTCCCAACATTTTAAAATCTGGGATCCTATTATTCATTCTTTCAAGCAGACACTTTGCCAGCTCAAATTTTGTCTTACCATTAAATATCTCTGACATGGACGCAGAAGGATCAAATATTACAACAAAATTATTCACTTTCTTTTTATACCCTTCAGTACTCAACCTTGGGGACTTCACTTCTTCAAAACAGCAATCAGGGAGTTGATTCGCTGAAGCTATTTGTCCTGGATCCTTTTTACTGCCATCATTTATCTCCCGAGCCAGACAAGCAGAACAAAAGAACACAAAACTAAGTACCAAAATGACAAAGAATTTGAGGCATTTATTTTGCACCGTTCTATATCCTTTGCTTAAATCTAAGTGAAAGAGGGATTATCAAACAACCGGGAATCAAACAAAAACAACATGTTGCGTCCTGCTAACAAACCATAAAGTCATGTACCTGTCAAACTGTTTCGTGAAAACCACGCAAGGAACAAGCAATATATTTTCAAAATTTGAGTGGCAAATTTATAAAAATACTATACAAGAACATGATAAAAGAAAGCCATAGTCAAGGCTATTCAAGATCTTCAGCGAGCGTAGTATGAATACCCTTAAGAAAATTCAAACAAGAATATACAGGGCAGAACAACTATATTCCGAGTTTTCAAAAGAAATGCTCGAAGATACTAGAATAACTCTACTTTTGGCCGAATACCAACAAGCCATTTATCATACGAAAAGTTATTTCCAGAATACCGAGGTAGTAGAAGCATGCAGCAGGTGTGCACAGACTAATGAAGGAAGTTGCTGCTTTGAGGGGATGGAAGATAACTATGATCACATTCTATTGCTGATAAACCTCCTCATGGGGGTAAACCTGCCTCATGAGAGAGAACTTAATAATCATTGCCTTTTCGTTGGCAACAAAGGTTGTAAATTACTCGCCAGGTATTATTTCTGCGTTAACTATTTTTGTCCTGCACTGGAAAATACCCTGGGAGAGCAAAAGATGAACCAGTTATCAACTGTCATTGGCAACGAAATTTTTGCCGGCTGGGAATTGGAACAAGCCCTTCGAAACTGGTTGCGGAACAAAAATTATTAAGCGGGCATTATGTGTCATCCCAGAAAAGCCACATATATCAGCCTGATGGTAACAAATTAAGCATTCCCACCGCCTCTCTCACATCCTCTGGCCATATGAAAATTCTGTTGTAGGGTTTCACCTTATAGTACTGCTGGGGATAATAAACACGCCTGGTAGTTACGTCCACACAGAATCTTGTCACCCAGGAGGACTTCTCGGTATCACTGAGCTTCCTTCCTTTGATGAGTTTTCTCGTTGTTTCGTATAACCTTACACACATTCTGAATTCGTACCCTGCCAGTGTGAGATGATCTCCCCAGCCTCCCCGTTTTTCCTCGTAAGCTTCCTGCGCCGTTGCCTGAAAAAGAACTAGATCGCTATGTTTCGGAAGATTGGGATAGATAGGGAACGGAGCAGCCCAACCGGTTTCGACCATGAGCAAATTAAACGTTCCGCGCTCCTTTGGAGTCATACTGCTTCGCTCATCTTTCTTATAATTTGGAGCCATGTAAGCAAGGAGACGACCATAACGATCAAATGGCTGATCAGCCACACGCAAAAACACACTTCTTTTCTTTTTGCTTCCCGGCCTGCTCAATTTTTCCTCGACTAAATCTTTAAAAACTTCGGTGGCTTTCTTGCCTTGCTCCTCCTGCAAAGATCCGGCTTTGCCACTGGCAAGTTTTGGGTATAGATAATCTCCGAGCTCTGAATCTACTGGCGCAATACCATCTTTTATCCATTTCGCTAGCTGGCGAAGATTATCATCCTGCCTTGAAGGTTTCGAATTACCGGGATAGTGAACTTCCGGGGTATCTATACTAAGCATCCTGATAGAAACCGAAATGTAGGGAGTGTCTCCATCAGTGGCCCTCAAATATCTTTTTGATCTCAGGCTATCGAGTTCCATACCTTTCGGATCCCAGAATATGGCAACATCAGACACTGTCTTCTCCTTTTGTTTAAGCTAAAAAAACGACCGACATTCCGCAGCGTATTGGAATCGAAGATCAAAAGCAAGGTTAAACTT
>QMLL01000425.1 GCA_003646715.1 Deltaproteobacteria bacterium | reverse complement strand
TTTTGCCTGTACAACTTCCTGATTCACCTGTTTTACGACCCCATCCCATTTGCTTTCTTGAGCTCCGGAAGTTGAAGCACAACAAATACACACTGCTACTGCCAGCAAAACAAATATGTAAGCGAGTTTACTTTTGCACATCATCACGTTTCTCCGCATCCCTCTTTACCGTTTCCCATTTTCCGATTGGAAGATCCACAAGCTCGATAGCACGTTTTCTTTCCGCCATTTCAATACCCTTCAACACATATTTGGCATACTTGTGATCCAGAAATTTCCACTGGCCGGTTTTTTTATCCAGATAACCTACTTTTTTTCTGTCAGCAGACAGGAAAAAGAGGGCAAGTCGTCCAATCCTCAGGAAGCTTACTTCCATTTTTTCGCCCTGTAGATTCAGAATACCATCTGTCTTTTCTATGCTGCGCCCGTAGTTTGCTTCAACCTGCAGAGCTTCAAGGATTCTTCTGAGCTTTTCACTTAGCCCTACTCTGTAATCGTCAAGTGATTCTCGCAAAAAGAGCAACCGCTTTTGTCTCTCTTCAGGCAGGAATTTCAGATCATTTTCCACAAAGGATTTAAGTTCCTGATATACATCTTCAAGATATGGTTCTAGGTCCATCTTGATTTTTTCGAATTCTTCTTTTTTTCTGGTAAGATTTTCGAGGATCTTTTCTTCCTCCTTGATGTAGCCGTTATATTTCTTTTGCTGAAAATCAAGCCATTGTTCTCGATGTTTAAGGTCCTGAAACTCTGCAAGGATATTCTGTTTCTCTTCAGCCCATTTATCCGCCTTTTTCTGAGCTTTTTGCTCAATTTGTATGGCGCTTTCCATCTTTTTGTGGATTTCTGCAGGACTTGTTTCCCCATATGCTTTCAGGCCTGAAAGCAGAGCTATGAGCAAAAACAAAACTATAAAGTCTGTTCGTTTTTTCACCTCTTCAATCATTAGCGACCACCTTTTTCATCAGTGCGAGACTCCTGATCTTTTAACGCGCCCGTTGCCGGGCCTGAAAAAGTTTCTTGACAGAGCAATTTGCCCTGGTTAGGCTAATAATACTCATTGAACCCAAGAAGGGTTTTTTAACATCCTAAGAAAGGAGGATTTACTATGGAAGGAAAACACGAACACAAACACCTCCACTCCCATGAGCATACCCATGTTCATTGTCATGAACATTCCCATGGGGACATTAAACACACCCACGAACATTCACACACCCACACCCATGAACATGTTCACGAGCACATTCACGAGCACACACACAGCGGGGATCTCTATGTACACGATCATGAACATACTGGAGAGCATGGGCCTCATGATCACGAACATCCTGCCCATGAAGCCGAGATTCATAACCATAAACACTAATTGATTCACCAGGAGACTGGGGAATGCCTTCGAAGGTATTCCCCTCTCTGAGATTTATATTTCTGGCATTATGGGTCTCTTTGTCCATAGACCTTTTTAGCTCTCCACCAAAGGATCAAACCAGCAATCCCAAATATTATGGACATTCCTGTAATAACTCTCTCATAGCACGATATCAAGCGACTTACTGGGTTTTTCAATGGTTGACTTGCTGAAATCCTTCCCCTGGCATAGCTCATAGGTTCACCCGTTGGATATTCAGCCGCTACTACAATTCCTCCTCTCCCCACTTTACCCATAACTCCATGAGCATAAACAACATAAGGTGCCAGGGGAAAAATAGCCAGGAAAAATATGATAGACTTTCTGTAGTTCAATTTCACAGTGAAAATATGACCTCGTTTGGTCTGACCGCGGCCTCCAGGCGGGGGCCGGCTTTTTTAGTAATCGTCCCGCCGCAACCTTCATTCGGTTTTTCCCAAGATAGTTTAATATCTTACAGAGGTTCCTGCATCCGACCTGTGGCGTCACCGCTCCATCAGACGCAACAATCAAGGGGATATCGAAACTATTCAAATTAAGAAGCATAGTAATTTCCCTTATATCATCAAGCGCCCAAAATACGCTTGATCATTTTGATGCCCTATTGCTCTTTCATTGCAGCCTCAAAGGGTTTACCCTTAAGAGAACAGACTATCAAGAGGCTCCTCATATGCCTTCCACGAGGAAAACTCCATTACCGGGTTTATGCCAATGGAACTCCAATATAATCCATTTTCCATAAGATATTGAGTCTCCAGGCCTATTTTTAGAATTCAAGTTGAATACCTGCATATACGACGGTCCCTGGGGTTGGATAATCGAGGCGTTCCCAGGTCTTTTTGTTTGTAATGTTTTCAATCGCAAGCAAAAACTTGGTGTCAACTCCGCGCAATGCACCGGTTTCGTAGCTTAATCTCAGATTATGGATTGTATAGCCACCAAGATAGGTCATAGGTTGATATTCTTGTTTTTTCTGCGCCATCTGAGGTGGAACTCCAGGCGCTCCTCCGGCAAACCTCTTCCCCGTGTATCTTGTCTGCCATTCCGCGGTAAGACCCTTGAAGGGCCTTGCTCTTAGGGTAATGTTGAGAAGATGCTTAGGTGCGTTGAAGAGATCATTTTCACCATTGTAAAGCTTCTCAACAAGTTCATCTCCATGTTTTTCAGTCTCTTCATAGGTGTAGCTCCCCTCTACCTCAAATTGACGGCAAAATACATACTTCCCGGACACTTCAATTCCCCAAATATCTACATTATCTACATTGTATGTTGGTGGATAGGAAACAGGATATATGTTTATGTAATCATCAATATCCTGGTAAAAGAAATTCAGATGGTATCCAAACCTGGCAGTTACTTGTCGGACACCAAGCTCGTAATCCCACCCTTTAACCGGCTCCAGCGTTCCAATAAGGCGGCGCCATGCATCCTTGTACTGATCAGGAATCATGCTTGCGGGGGCTCCAGGGGGTTGATTTATCCCGTAATAGGCCCGTAAAACCGCACGACCGGCAAAAGAAATAAAATTATAATTGCTGTACCATCGATACTGATCTGCTATTGTAGGGGCCTTAAAAATTCGCCCTCCGGTGAAATAGAGGGA
>QMLL01000424.1 GCA_003646715.1 Deltaproteobacteria bacterium | reverse complement strand
TGATTTGCAGGGTAAGTATGGTGTTTATGATTATGAGGTTAGGGTTCCTTCTGCTTTGAAAAAGCAAGTTGGAACAAACGAGCTTGTTACCTTTTACTCAGACTGAATTAGAATTAGAGTTAAAGTTGAGGTTGTGTTACGACTGTTTTGTCTCAACGCAAAGCTTTTTTTAACTTTTGAGGAAATAGAAATCTTTAAATACTGAATTGTAGACTTCTAAAACGAGAAGATTTTAAAGATTCACTGCCTGATTTTGGTGTTTGGGTGGTTTGAGTTAAATTTATAAACTCTCCACGATTAATCTATTCAATTTATAGCAATCATTATAGAATTCGTGACATAAATGATGCAGAGTATTTAAATGCAAATCTAAGATAACTGTAAGAGTTTTAGCCATAAACTGTAAGTAATTTACAAGCAAAACAACAAACTTGGTGGGTGGTAGACATTTTGAAAAGGAAGGTTTTATTAGTGTTATTTGTATTCTTATTCCTAATTACACTTACAACTGCTGAGGATAACACCTGCTCAATACCTGAGGTTTTGATCAACAATTACAATATTGGTTGTTCTTGTAATATAACATACACCTCCAACTCTGGCTCTTACTTTGTTGAAAACACCTCTGTTGTTGTGTTCCCACCAAACTTTGAATCTGGGGTTGTAACATTCATCTGTGATGATTTCACAGTACAAAAGAACTATAGTTCGGTCTCAGAGCTTCTTGTTGATTATGGAAATCTTAGCATATTCCAGCAATCAAGTGGTTTTGTTGAGTGGAAGCAGGATATAATCCTAAACAATAGAGCAAATGCTGACTATAAAGCCTGTGTGAACTTAAGTATACCTGTTGGAAGTTTTGATGTTAGAGTTTTAGATAAGAGTGATGGAGAAATTGTTAATTATACTGGATGTTATAATCACGTGGTTCCGTCACAAACTACAAAGATTTTAAGTGTTTACTTTAAAACAAACCTCTCAGTAAACATAACAGGGCTTAAAACTCTTGTTTCAAATGTAGTTCCTTTGGATTCTTTTGAAAAGGACATTCCAGATGAGCTTTATTCTGAAGCAGAAGCGACAATAATAGTTTATCAGAACAGTTCTCTTACTTACACAGA
Source organism: Deltaproteobacteria bacterium (assembly GCA_003646715.1). Lineage (GTDB taxonomy): Bacteria > Desulfobacterota > Syntrophobacteria > B119-G9 > B119-G9 > B119-G9. The sequence goes on along the minus strand of QMLL01000424.1, from coordinate 1,896 downwards.
TATAAATGTTCCAAAACTCTCAAGTAAAGTAATCGTTACAAAGGAATTTTTTGATAAGAACTCTAATTCCTACCTTGAACAGAAGTTAAACCTTTCGGAGTACTCAATAACAAACACTACAGTTATATTAAGGAAAGTTGATCCTGGAATAAAATATATCGTGAGAGAGATTCCCAAGTATAAAATTCTTGGTTGTGATAACACAATAATCCTTGATAAGCCAGTACTTTGGAATTGCAGAATAGAATTCAATAACAAGATATACAACATATCCTACAAAACTCCAAAAATCAAAAAGCATGAGATAATAAACAAGAGTGAGTGTGGCTGGTTAGTTAATGTTACACTAAAAACAGACTCAACAACACCATACACTAATTTTGATATTCTCATAGAAACTCCTAACTCAAGCTTTGGCGTGGAACCAAAGATAGATTTTTACACAGAAATAGGTACTAATAAAACCAGATTCAAAATACCCTTATTAAATAAAACATTCAACTTTCTAATCTTCAACGGTTGTTACTCTAATTCTTCACTCACAGGATATAATGCTTCTGTTGGTTTACCACCCACAGAAGAAACCAAGAAAGGCAGGGAAGAAAACAAAACAGAAGAAGCAGTTGGAAGGGTTGCCAACGAGAGCAAAAAGCTCAATGAGTTGGCAAACCTTGTTTTTAACAAGACAAACTTGAAGCAACTTAAACCTGAATTAAATAAAACAACAAATAAAACAGCAAACAAAGTTTTAAGCATTAACACAACAAATAAAACAGTAACGAAAATTGAACAACTTAAAAATCTTACTATTTTACAACTAAAGCAAAACACCGCGATGATTAGTCTTAAAAGTGTTAAGATTCACAAGCAGAATAGGTTAAACCTGAAACTCCTACTTGACAACAAAAGTTTGGGAAAAGCCAATATCTCAATAAGAATACCAAAGAGGGTACCTGAGAATGTTGAACTGTATGTTTGGAAGAGAATAAGCAGTGAAGGTGTTAAAAAACCAAAGTACATACAACTCCCCTACTCACTTAAAGCAGGAGCAAACTATTCAGAATTAGAGTTAATACTGCATGACGGCTTAATAGATGACGACCGTAAATTGAATGGTGAAATCATTATTAATAATTCAATAATCTTCTTTGTTCCTGACTTCAATGTCAGTGTGAACAAGAGTCAGAATAACAAGAGAGCAAGAATTGTTATTAAAGATATAACTTCAGGAAAAAATGGAGAAGAGAAGAACCTTGATTTAACAACGAACAAAGGAACTATTGGAAGTGTAAAAATAGTGGCTCCTGAAAACACAATAAACACTCCAAATAAAAACTTCAACTATAAACTTCTCAAATTTAGAATTGAAAATCTTAGTTTAGGAGAGACAGTTAGCATAACACTAAACTTCGATGAATTACCAAAACACCCAAAACTGTTGAAGTTCAATCCTAATACTGGTGTTTGGTATAATTATCCTTTTGAAATAATCAATGAAACAGCGTTGAAAATAAGAATACAAGATGGTGGTTTTGGAGACGATGATGGATTAGCAAATGGAGTAATCATTGACGATCTTGGAATAACAGATAACTGGTGGAACACATCTTGGTCTTGGAGGAAAATCATTAACATAACAAATACAGCAGGAAACTTAACAGAATACCAAGTTCTTGTAGTATTGAACAGTTCTAATTTTAATTTTTCAAGAGCAAAAACTAATGGTAGTGATATAAGATTCACTTATTATAACTCTACAAGTGATTCTGAGTATGAGATCCCTTATTGGATTGATTATTTTAATGCGAGTGATGAAGAAGCGTATATTTGGGTTAAGGTTCCTTTCATTGAGAATAACACAATAACTAAGATAATAATGTATTATGGTAATAATGA
>QMLL01000423.1 GCA_003646715.1 Deltaproteobacteria bacterium | reverse complement strand
TTCCCACCCCCATGGGAATTTCGATTCTTGAGGCATTTTTGCCGAAATGGAGATCCAGTATATGGTTCCTTCCTCCTGACGAAATGGTTCCGGAAGGTCCAGGCTATATGAGAACTTGTGTTCCTTGGTTCCGTCTGAATGTACGATTGTTTTCACATATTCTTCGACAAAATCACCAATATGCGCCTCGTACAGGAGTTCACCGGGATGGCTATAACGACGTTCCGGATCTGCCCCCGCCGGAATATCGCTAAAAATCCTTATAACAAATGCATTTACACCTGGTGTCGGTTCTGAACTCGGATCACCAGGATCCCACCCAATGTAAGAACCCCAGAAATGTACATCTGTCACGGCCCTTGGATCAACACATCGCCAGTCATCAGCAACAAAAGGTTCCTGTTCAACTGACTTGATGTTTACTCCGTAAGCCATGTCCGGTAGTTGACTCCATTTAACTATCGGCTTGGACTTTTTGGCAGTAATTACCAACCTCTCAGACATATCCAGGCGCACCCACGAAGGACTCGCCGAAGATGGTCCGTTGAGAAAATACCACTCATCAACACCGGTAGCATCGTCAAGAGAAAGCGTGATTTCCCAGGTCCCGTTTAGGCCTCCAATCATTCCGCCATCTGTGCAGCATTCCTCCCAACCCCATTTCCCATGCGTTACATCAAATGTATCCCCGACTGCTGGGGGATCATCCGCAACTTCAACAAATCCAGATGAGGGGACACCCGAGAAAGAGAGCTCCGCCGTGCCTCCAGATCCGTCAAGAGGCTTATCAAAAATCATCCCTAGACTTACATCCCCGGTAAGTGAATTCTCGTAGAGCCAGATAAAGCCAACACCGCTCACAGTTCCGAACTCTGGGTCTCCTGAGGCTGAAAAAGGATTACCGTACTTATAAAAATCAGTTGCGCTTTCCGCTTTGGTCAAGGGAATCACCCCTTGCACAATGGCACCATTTGTAATGGCGTAGTCCATTGCTAATGCATGCCCGGTTAATACCAAGATTCCAACGCACACCAAAACCAGAACGTTTATCTTTGCAATATTTAAAATTTTATTCATGGCTCCCCCTCCCTTTAAAACAGATTAAAAGACAGAAAGTCACACCCAAAAATCCCTGTGTTTTACCCCCTTTCCAGTTAAGTTCATTTATAACGTTCTCTACTGTAGAGTTACCAGTACCAGTATCAGTCCCTCCCCCTTTTTAAGAGAACTCATCGCCTTCCCAATAATGGCTCCGTTGGCCTTGTTGTAGTCCGTTACCTTCATGGCGCGACCCGGGACAGTTGAGGTGGTAAGAAGGTCTCCCGGCTCGATTGGTCCGTTGGATGCGTCAGCCATGCAATAAACACGACCCGTCAGCGCCACTGGCAAACCTCCATCAGCCTTTGTTCCGGGTTGACCCATCATCAGTCCCGTATTTACTCCACCGGCTCCACTGATTATCCCTGCAACTTTCTTGTCGTAGGCCCTGTTGCTTATCCGCAGCTTTCCCGGCCTATCAGGGTCTATACATACTACCATTCCCGGCAAGGGGCTGAGATCTCCATGCACATCGAATTGCTCGGAAAGGTCACTACCACCTGTAATTTGAAGTTCCTGGGTAATCACACGCCCATTGCCTGTTGCTGAGTATTCACCAATAATTTGTACTGTACTGATACCCGAGTTGTTCTTGACCAGAACAGCCCCACACTTATTCGTACCGCTGTAACTCCCAGTAAGCGTGAGCCGCAGATTCGCATCTTCATCCCTTAAATCGATCCGTCCATAATCATTAAAGTCTCCATCCACTTCTACAGTTGTCTTTCCGATGTTATTTTTGAAAATAATTTGGCCGCCATCAACCGAACCGTGTTCAGAGGGTGTAATTTGGACAGTCTCCGTATGATCACCGTTATATAAGTGCAGCGTACCGTCATTATCGAAACGAAATTCATCTTCTCCACCATTTCCCCCAAACCCTTTAAGAAGAGGGCCAGAACCTGCGTTACTTAGAACAGCTGTTGCATCGGTGCTGGTATTGTGAGCATTCTCAGCCCAGAATGCAATTCCGTCATTGGTGGTATTAAACGAGCGGGCATAAAGGGCAGCACCATTCAGGCCGGATCCTTTATCCGTATTAAAATATCCGGCGTGTTTGTCACTGGCATCTGTTTTAGCATATAGCGCGTCATCGCCAGAACTGTACGCAAAGATTCCTCTTCCACCGGTAGATACTCCCGCAACGCCATACCCTTCCGTGGCAGAACCGGCGACACCTATTCTTGTCGGGGGAAGTCTAGAAAGAGCGGGGTTAGAACCCATTTGAGGGGTAGCACCCAGTACGCCGACAATTCTAGATCCGTTAGGAGAACCGGCTGCACTGCCAAGGATTCCTGCAGGAATATTTCCAGGGGTCCCATCTGATTCGTTGGTAAGACTAATCAAACCACCGTTTGAATCTTTCCCCGAATAGTTAATAGACCATGCTATTTCATTCGGGCCGACTGCGCGGCTTGCTATTTCACTTGAACCCACAGAATTTGTTGCGAGGTCTGCAGAAGTAAGTGAGTTATCTCTCACATCAGCGGACGTCACAGTACCGTTAACAATCATCGAACCGGTAATGGAATTTACCTGTCCTTCATTGACATACTTACTGCTAAGCGTACTGGTGCCTTCATACAGATTATCTGCCACACCAGAACGACCATAATCACCGCCATGCAAAACAAAGTCCGCAATATCGTGTCCGTCCAGAAGGTCGGCGTCCAGAAGAGAGCCTGAACCGTCATCATCCAGGATTTCGGCAAGAGCAGCGCCATCCTGCAAATCTGAAGCAGTAACGGAGTTGTCGGCAATTTCATCCGACCCTACGGCCCCCGAAGCGATTTCACTTGACCCAACCGAATTGGCGCCAAGGTCAGCTGATCCGATCGTGGAATCCACGATCATGGAGGAGGTTATGGAATTCTCCTGATTTTCATTTACATACGTGTCGTCAAGATCGGAAAGGGTCTGTCC
>QMLL01000422.1 GCA_003646715.1 Deltaproteobacteria bacterium | reverse complement strand
TTCAAACAAAAATTCTTCTCTAGTGGGCAGTAAATCCGCTTTCTCAATTGGCCAAAACCACAAGGCACACCAGTAATCCATGGCAAGTTTCAGTCGCCGGTATGGACTGGAAGCCCTTTTACCTACTGATAGGATCTCTTCAGAAAAAACACGATCCTTCCATTGAGTGGTAGTCGACTTGGGGCGCTTAGAAGGCTTTTGTCCAAAGATATCTATTGTATCGCTTGTATCCTTGCGGACCCGGCGCTGGTTTCTAATGTGTGATTCCCATAAACGGTCAACGGCATCTGATAATGCTAGAAGCCTTTCTATTTCCACGTCACTAAAGGGCTTTGCAAACTCCTGATTCCATTTTTTGATCTTTTCAATCTCGTCCTTTGCCATTTCCTTTACCACTCTATCTGTGTAATCTGCCATCCCGCGGTCTGGTAAGAGAAAATGGTATACGGTGTCTTGTGGTCTTTTGGTTCCAGGCATTATCCGGGTTGGTACTTCGTCCAGCCAGCGGTGGTTTGAGTTTTTGCTGAGAAGAGAAGACGGAAAAACCTGTCTCCGTGCACCGATAAGAGAATTCCCGGTAACAAGTTGCATCCCGAACCATGGTACATACGCCCCTTTATATATACTGTTAAGCCACAGGCTTACTTCTGCAAGCTCCACCGCTACGGGATTCAAGTCCACCCCAAATACGTTATTATCGGCGAGGTACATTTTCACCTTTTGCTTTTCCCGTTTGTAATTATCGTGGGAAATGGTTTGACCAGTTTCCTTTTGTTTTCGGTCAAGGTAAGCTTCTGCAATCTGGTTTACCGCTTCATTCAAAAACGCCGCACTTCCCATTGCAGGCTCGCAAATGGTGAGTTTAAGTATTTCATCGGCAGTCTTGTCTTGTAACAATTCTTTTAAAGCATACTTTACCAGACATCTTGTTAATACTTCCGGGGTATAGTAAGAGGCTGACTTTTGGCGGTCTCGGCCCGCGAGCCTGTATATAAAAGTGCCTTTCGGATACATTCTTAACGTGCCATCATCATTGTATACCCTTTCATCTTCGGTATATTTTTCCAGATCTTCGGGTTTGACAAAGTAGGCGGTTTCAAGTTCGTCTAGTTTTGAGCCGGCTTTTTTCACTTCATATAGATCCGTTTCAGCAAAAAATCCTCGATACGAAAGCAAGCCTTCGTATACCGCCCCCAACTGGTTTATGCCAAGCTGAGCATAAGAAATCCTGCCACGTTTTTCCCTTCTGTTTTTGGGTCTTGTGAGAGACATGAGCCTGATAACCTGCTGCAAGATATAGTTCCGGAATTTTATCCTGTTGAGCAGAGGTGTCCTGGCCGGATCGAAGAGGTGAGATTTTAGAGGCTTAATAAGAAAAATATCCTTCTTTTTTAGGCTGAATCCAAAATCCCTTGGGTCAATTGCTTCAGAATCCAGCAGCGCGCGTTGAATCTGTACACCCTTTTTATCGGTGGGAAAGCCTTCATAAATGATCCTAAAAAGGAGCTGAATTGATTCGTGGATGAAGTAGCCGTTTTTTGATTCTTCGGTGGTGAGCTTAACCAGTTCAAGGTCTCTTAGTGTATCAAGACTGTACCCCCTGCGATATGCTTCAGATTTCATCGGCGCATAGCCGAGTTCCGGCCTCGCCTCAATGTAAAAGAGAAAGAGCAACCGGTACATGTAGCGGAGGCATTCAATGGTCAGTTGTTGGGCAAGATCGCGTTTATATCTCTTTTCATGGAGCTTCTCCCGCATGTACCACACTGCTTCATTTCCAAGGAGTTCTATGCACTCTCGAAGAGCGTATTTCAAATCTTCTGAGACAGCAAAAGCATGTTTATGGGAATTTTCATCCAGGGTATCAAGAAGACTCAGTCCCTCATCCGGGCAGATACTGTCCCGGTGCAAAAGGGCTGCGGTGGCTTTAAGGGTTGAACTTTCTTGCCTCCCCAAAATCTCGGGCAATTCGAAGCGAAGAGATCGTTTTTCGTTCCATTTACCACGATCTATGAGAAGGATCTGGGCATCACTGATTAATATCACCCATCGTGGAGGCTCAGAAATCCTGAAGATATGTTTTGAGACAATTTCTTCCAAACGTAGCTTTAGGAGTTCTTCACTTACCGTTTCTTCGCCTGGGTACTGGCACTTACAGAAACTTAAATCCAGCGGATCTACGTTTTCACCGGTGACATCGAGGGCATCTATGATCCACAATTCGGGAATACCATTTGGCTTTTTTACTTCACTAATTACAGGGATGAACGCTTCGTCTTCCAGCTCCTTCAAATCAGGATCGAACCGGTATCCAAGGACAGGAAGTAGTTTCAGGAAGAATTCTCTTTGCAGCTCAAGCTTTTCGGCGGAGTTTTTTGTGCGCTCCAGCCGGCTACGCATCAGCGAATAGTCACGAGAGAGCCCCTTTAGTCTGGAATATGGTGGCCGGACGCCTTCTTCCTTTTCCTGTCGTGTCCATTCCTTAAAAAGTGCCTTCAGGTCCTTTTCTAAAATAGCGTTTAAATAATGGTTGGTATAAAACTCATTGTTGTTGGTAATCCCTGTGAAATCTATGGCCATGCTGTTGCCTTTCCATGTTTATTTCAGCTTTTTTCACCATGGGTTCTTAAAGAGTCTATTTTACCCTTTCAACACTGCCACTACTTGAATATATGGGTTATCTTCCGTTGTCATGGTTTCTTGAACCCACTCAAGATATTCATCAAAAATCCGCTCAATTTTTCTCTTTTCCTTTTCTTTTAGTGCCCGAACCAGTTTCTCGGGACGCCTGCTGTCTTTAAATTGCAACTCTAACTGATTGTATCGCCTGTCTTTCAGGCGTTCCAATCTCAAGTATTGCTCGTTTAGCTTTTCGTTTATTTTTTCTTCAAACTCTTTCCGACGATCGCTTAACCAGGATCTTGCCCTATCTATCACCTCTGGCAATAAATTCTTGAGGGGTTCGACGTTTAGATTGTTTGTGAGATTCGGAAAAGATTTCGTGCGAAGACCTGTCCTATTCAGTAAGGA
>QMLL01000421.1 GCA_003646715.1 Deltaproteobacteria bacterium | reverse complement strand
TACCGGTAGTAATAACCATAACTGGAGAGGCAATGAACCTGGATACACGACTCAACTTCGTCCGTTTCGTTGCCCAATTTTTCGGTAAGGAGAAGCTTGCCGACGAATATGTGAAAAGGGTCAGGAGCACGATAGCACGGATAAAAAAAATTGTGTCGAAAAAACATGGTACCAGACCAAAAGTCATCTGGGGAGACATATATGAGAAGAGGGTTCTGGTCGAACCAGGAAATTCGTGGGCTGCCCAGATGGTGAAGCTTGCGGGAGGTAAATACCTTTTTGATGATATTCGTGGGTCGTCGTGAATTGAGATCACTCTGGAAAGGTTTCTTTCCAGCGGTAAGGAGGCGGATATCCTTATTACCTACAGAACGCCGAAAACGGGAGCGACTTCAAAGGAGGCGCTCGCCAAGATTAATCCTCTGCTGGCGGCGATACGCCCACTGAAAGAAGGCAAGGTGTTTTCACCTCTACCATGTTACATACAGTCCATGGATAAGCTTGATGAGATAATAACCGAAATAGCGGCGATATTGAATCCTGAGCTTTTTCCTGGTTACAAGCTGAAATTTTTTGTGGAATTACCAGAAACTGACGCCGAAGGCGCCAAATTGAAGGAGAAGTTTTCAAGATGAAAGGGCATGCCAGTACTCAAAAAGAGAGAAATCGTATGATGGTTTTTGCAATGCTGGCCGCAGTACTGGTTGTATCTATCGTCGCTAATATTATGTCTGGTTCTGTTCACATTTCCCCGGGAGAACTTCTCCAGGTAGTGAAATCGCGTGATATTACGAGTACGGCGGGCTTTATCGTGTGGAAAATACGGATGCCACGGCTAATTGCAGCTCTTTTAGGAGGTGCTTTTCTTGCCGTGGCAGGGCTGCTGCTCCAGGTATTCTTCCGAAATCCCATTGTAGGTCCATTTATTTTAGGGATATCTTCGGGAGCCACTCTTATGGTTTCTCTTGTAATGCTTACCACATTGATGCTTGGCTTTAAATCCCTTGCCCCATTTTTAACAAGTCTTTCTGCTCTGGCTGGAGCCACTATCACTATGACAATAGTTTTGGCTATTGCTTCGAGAGTTAAAAACCCGATTACCCTGCTCATAGTAGGGCTGATGATGGGATATCTCTGTCACTCTATTACAAGCGTGCTGGTGGCTTTTGCGGAGCAAGAAAAGGTGAAGGGATTTATACTCTGGCAACTCGGAAGTTTTTCTGGTTTTAAGTGGCGCGAGATAGAGATACTTCTGATCTTCGGTGGGATTGTTACCGTGATGGTGTACGGCCTTGGTAAACCCCTTAATGCTTTCTTACTTGGTGAGGAATATGCCTCGACAATGGGTGTAAACATTCGTCTTTTCAGATTCTTCATAATTTTCTGCTCGTGTGCTCTTGCAGGACTGGTTACGGCAGCGGCAGGGCCGGTGGCGTTTATAGGCCTTGCCGTCCCGCACATGGCAAGACTTTGTTTTGGCACATCTGATAACAGAATTCTTATTCCGGGTGTAATGATCATAGGCGCAGCAGTGACGAGCGTTTGTGACCTGGTGGCCAGGCTGGTTTTTTCTCCGGTGGAATTGCCAATTAGTGCTATTACGGCGCTTTTCGGAGCTCCCATTGTTATAAGCCTTCTTGTTAGAAAGAGAGTTGCGATATGAATGCCGCGGAAAACGCAAGGATATTAAAAACCAGCAACCTTTCCATGGGTTATGATGGTAGAATTGTCCTTTCTTCCGTGAATCTTGAACTTCAGAAAGGCTCTTTCGTATCACTGCTGGGACCCAACGGAGCGGGGAAGACTACGCTTCTTCGTACTCTGGCAAGGTTGATAAGGCCAGTACTTGGAACTGTATATCTCAACGGGACAGAACTGAGCAGCTTTAAGCAGGATAAGCTTGCAAGGCTCCTATCTGTAGTACTTACGGAAAGAACTTCGCCTGGACTGTTTTCGGTTTTTGAGTTTGTGGCACTTGGTCGATACCCGCACACGGGTTTCCTGGGAAAATTAACTTTGAGGGACAAAAAAGCGGTAATGGATGCTCTCAATCAGGTCAATGCCAGAGAACTTGTTCACAGGCAACTGGATACGCTCAGTGACGGTGAGAGGCAGAAGGTTCTGGTGGCTCGGGCTCTGGCTCAGGAACCGGAATTAATACTTCTGGATGAACCAACGCTCCATTTGGATCTCAAACACCGAATGGAAGTAATGGGAATACTGCAAAGACTTTGCAGGGATAAAGGAATCACCGTAGTGGCTTCCCTTCACGACGTGGACATCGCTGCCAAGGTGTCCGACCAGGTGGTTCTGGTAAAAGAAGGCAGTGTTCTGGGATGGGGACCTCCTGAAGAGATGCTGGACGAAAACAAGGTTTCTGCTCTTTATGATTTCAATGGTGCCCGGTTCAACCCCGCACTGGGGAGCATTGAGATAAGGGGTAGTGGGAATAGAGGGACAATTTTCGTAATTGCGGGAATGGGCAGCGGAGCAACCCTTTACAGGATGCTGGTAAAAAAAGGATTCAGCATATGTACAGGGGTTTTGCATTCTAATGATCTGGATTACTATGTAGCCTCTTCCCTGGAAGGAGAGTACGTTTCTGTCTCTCCAATGCTTCCTGTATCCATAGGCGAAATTGAAGAAGCTCAGGCCTTAGTGGAAAAGTCGCATTGCGTAATTGATGCGGGCTTTACACTCGGGAGTTTAAACTGTCTCAACGTCAGGCTGATGATTAGCGCAGTTGAGATGAACAAACCTGTTTTTACTCTGCGTTCTCGTTCAGAGATTGAAAAGATAGTTCCGGAGATAGCTTCGAATGTAATTTATTGCAGCACGAAGAGCAGTTTAATAACCGGAATTATTTCCTGGATAGAACAGAATGGCTAGAAATATTCGCTACTTGATTCTTTTGCTCACAAACAGGTGCAATCTGAACTGTAGTTATTGCTACAGGGGTGCACAAAAATCCGGATGTTCAATGTCACGGAATGTAGCAATAAAGGCAATATCAATCGCTGCTCGGTCCGGTA
>QMLL01000420.1 GCA_003646715.1 Deltaproteobacteria bacterium | reverse complement strand
TGACCTTGCCCTGGACGCGGAATGGCGTTCTCAGGTCGCGAAGGGCTTCCAGGGTTGTATCAGGCCGCGGTTGCTGATCTTTGTCCGCTACCACCCATCCTTCTTTGGTATAAACGGTCATGGGTACGATCATGGCGCTGATCTTTCCTTCTTCGTACGCCCTGGCGGCCTTTTTCTGGCTTAACAGGGCAAACTCATCTGCCATTTCCTTCGTAATTTCGGGAAACATGTCGTGGAGGTTTTCCGCGGTTTTTCCCATCACCAGCGCATCTTCAGACACCAGGCGCTCCGCGAGAAACCTCGGGTTGGGGTCTGCAGTTGCCCCCATGGGGTGATGCCCCATGTGTTCAACACCTCCCGCAATTGCAATGTCACATGCTCCCATGGCTATTTCGGATGCAGCGCATGTCACTGCCGTCATGCCTCCAGCGCACATCCTGTCAACGGAAAATCCGGCGCACGATTCGGGCAGTCCTGCCAGAATGGCGCTGGTACGTCCCAGGGTAAGTCCCTGGTCACCTTCCTGGGTTGTGGCACCCCACACGTTTTCTTCCACCATTTCCGGTTTTACCTGCGGGTTCCTTTTAAGTAGTTCCCTTATTACCTTTACAACCATATCATCAGCCCGCGTATGCCAGAAAAAGCCTTTTTCACCGGCTTTACCGAATGCGGTCCTTATGGCATCAACTAATACAACCTCGCGACTCATAATGAAGGTCCTCCTGATTAGGTGTCCAGTTATCCAGTTAATTCAAGTAATTAGGATTGAAGACAACACAAGTGCTCTATGGCAGAGCAAGACTGTTGTCAGGTATGTCCATGACGCTTTTTTCCCCCGTCATAATCGCCCTGGCTTTTCCCCCGGCCAATGAGAGTACATTGTTCGCAAAAAACTTTGCCGATGCTATTTTGCCCTGGTAGAACGCTGCTGTGGGATTTCTTCTCAAGACTTCTTCCTGGGCTTTTTTGTCTTTAGCGGAGCAGTCTTCGTAGATTTCGTGCAACTTTTGGTCAGCCACCGCGGCCTGCCATAGTAACATTAAGCCCACAGCTACGTCGCCAAAGAGTTCTAAATAAGGAGTAGCGTAAAGTATGGGAATAAAGAACTCGTCTGTCATGCCTTTCAATGCGAAAAACTTCGTGCATTCAACAAGGTGATCTTTGGCCTGAGTGAAAAGCCTCAACTCGTCCTTGAGGTGATAGTTTGTGCCCACCCACTTGATAAATCTTTCTATTTCTCCAAGGATATTTTTGAAGAGAAGCCCCCTTCTAAGCGCAATCTTCCTGCCCACGAGGTCCAGCGCCTGTATTCCATTTGTGCCTTCGTATATCGATGCGATCTTGCAGTCTCTCAAGTACTGTTCAACGGGGCAGTCTACGCAGTATCCATAACCACCATAAACCTGGATAGCCGTTTCACAAACCCTGAAACCCATATCGCTACCGTAGGCTTTGCACACGGGAATTAGAATATCCACGTATCCCTGAAACTTATCCCTTTCTTCTTCCGATTCGGCTATTGCTGCTCTGTCCATGCAGTATGCGGCGTAGTACAGTAGCGCCCTGATTCCTTCAATGGTACTTTTCATAAACATCAGCATTCGTCTGACGTCCGGATGCTCAATTATGGGAACTCTGGGTGCTTCTGGATTTTTTAACTGAGTGAAGTGAACGCCTTGGAGTCTTTCCTTTGCATAGTTTAATGCATGCAAATATGCCGCACTACCGAGGGCCAGCCCCTGCATCCCCACGAAGTGGCGTGCCTCATTCATCATGTCAAACATGATTCGCATCCCCCGGTTTTCCTCTCCCAGAAGGTAGCCTATGCAGTTGTCATTGTCGCCGAAACTCAATCCACACGTTGCGGAACCGTGAATTCCCAATTTTTCTTCAACATTGGTACACACGACGTCGTTGTCTACAAGACTGCCATCTTCCGCATATCGCAGGCGAGGAACGATAAAGATGGAAATGCCTTTGGTTCCCTTTGGTGCACCCTCTATTCTTGCCAGCACCATATGGACAATGTTCTCGGTCAGATTATGAGCACCGGAAGAAATGAAGATTTTCTGTCCAACTATATTAAAATTTCCGTCTGGTCGCCGGATGGCCTTGGTGGTTAAAGCCCCGACATCCGTGCCTGCGTTGGGTTCTGTAAGGCACATGGTACCGCCCCATTCACCGCTAAAGAGCTTGTACATGTAGAGTTCTTGCTGTTCAGGAGTTCCATACTTTTCCAGGAGACGAGCTGCACCGTGCGTCAGTCCGGGGTACATCATAAGAGACCAGTTGGCTGCGGAAAAAAATTCAATTGCGGCGTTACCGATTATGAAAGGAAATCCCTGTCCGCCAACTTCAATAGGATCACTGATAGACAACCAACCGCCTTCACAATAAAGCCTGTATGGTTTGTGGTAACATTCCGGGACTTTTACCTCCCCATCTTCGAATTTGACGCCTTCCCGGTCTCCAATCCTGTTAGCAGGGTAGAATTCATTCTCGGCAAGTTTCCTTGCCTGTTCGATAACCATGTCGAACATGTCCTGGGAATATTCTGAAAAACGGGGGTGCTCGCAAAGCTTTTGTACCTGAAGTTGCTCGTAAAGAATAAATTTGACGTCTCGCTGATCAACTAACAGTTGTGGCATTGTTTGCTCCTGTTTTTGCAATAATCTCTTATTTGTCCGGGTTTAAGAGTCCGTTAAGCAATACGTCTACAAGGGGATCATACACGGATATCAAGTCATATTCCTTGCTGGAAACAACCCAAGTGGTTATCACTTCGTCAACAGCTCCAAAAAGTACACGTTTGACAATACTCTCGTTAAGATCCGCTCTAAATATTCCCTGATCTTTTCCTTCCTTTATGATTTCTCCAATAAGATCGAGGTAATCCTTGTGCTCCACCTTGAAATACTCAGTGGTTAATCTAATACTCTGGCGCAATTCCAGCTGATAAAGCTTGGCAAGATCTTTTTCCTTCTGGTAAGTTTCCAGGTGCAAGAATATGAGGCGCTTTAGTTTGTCAAGCGGG
>QMLL01000419.1 GCA_003646715.1 Deltaproteobacteria bacterium | reverse complement strand
TTCTTAGGAGGTTTTCTGCTCGCATTCAGAACCAAATTCGCAAAACTCCTTGACCATTCACCTTATTTTAGGCTAAATTTCATTAGTTTTACCTGAATAGGTTTAATCTTTATAAAAGGAGTTCACCCTTTGGAATTATTGTAATATTCCACTGCGGCTTGTCCCATGAAATTTTACTTTAACAAGAGAAACGTTTAATGACACAAGTTGTCATAGAAAACCCGGTAATTAATTCTCCTTTTGAAGAACCTCATAGGCATTTTCACTTTACCGAAGAGGGTATTACCAATGAAATTGTGGAAGCCCGCCGAATAAGCTCATATTTCATCCCCGTCCCAAGGCCGAAAAAGAAAAGCAAGCAGCAGCAGCTATCCTTTGCAACCGAGTGGACAGAAGATCGCCTTAAAGACAATGAGTTTATTAATCATGTTCGCACCCGTGTATCCAGATGGAGACGAGGTGGTTATCTCGGCATTACGAAAACCACTTCCCGCCTGCTGGAATACTGGCAACGAGCAGACCGCGAACCGAGGCTTTTCTTTTGTCAGATCGAGGCACTGGAAACGCTGATCTATATAACCGAAGTCGCTAAGAAATATGGTGATGCGTGGATTGAGAATGACCTTAGAAGAGCCAATGAGGATGCAAACCCTCTTCTTTATCGCATTGCCTGCAAGATGGCCACAGGCAGCGGCAAAACCGTGGTCATGGCTATGCTCATTGCCTGGCATGTCCTAAATAAAAACGCCAACAAACAAGATGCCAGGTTTTCGGATGCGTTTCTTATCGTGACACCGGGCATCACCATACGCGATCGCCTTCGCGTCCTGCTGCCCAGCGACCCCCAGAATTATTACCGAAAAATGGATATCATCCCTCCCGACATGATGGAGCAGGTAGGAAAGGCCAAGATTATCATCACCAATTTCCACGCCTTCAAACTTAGAGAGCGCAACAGTGCCAGCAAACTCACGAAGAACATTCTCACTCAAGGAGGACCAAGCCCATTTACTGAAACACCTGCTCAGATGGTTCGTCGTGTCTGTCGTGACCTAGGTAACAAAAAGAATATTATTGTTATCAACGATGAAGCCCACCACTGCTACCGTCGAAAGCCAGAAAGCCCGGAAGAAAGATTGAAAGGGGATGAGAAAAAAGAGGCTGAAAAACGAGAAGAGGCGGCTCGTGTCTGGATTTCAGGATTAGAGGCGGTTAAGGCAAAAACCGGCATAAAGGCAATTTTTGACTTATCAGCTACTCCTTTCTTCCTGCGTGGCTCTGGCTATCCCGAAGGTACTCTTTTCCCTTGGGTAGTATCTGATTTTTCTCTTATCGACTCTATAGAAAGCGGGATCGTCAAGGTACCACGCGTGCCTATAGCAGACGATTCTATGATAGGAGATCAGCCTACCTACCGGGACCTCTGGCTCCACATCCGCGATCATCTTCCCAAGAAAGGCCGTAAGACCCAGGCAATAAGCGGTGAACCAAAACTGCCAGCTACTTTGGAAGGAGCTATCAAGAGCCTCTATGACAACTATGAGAAGTACTACTACCGATGGGAACAAAATACCGAAGCACGGGCCAGGGGAATGACACCACCAGTCTTTATCGTCGTCTGCAATAATACCAATGTATCGAAGCTCGTTTTTGATTATATAGCAGGATGGGAAAAGACCCTGCCCGATGGCGCTACAATCGTCGTCCCAGGAAAAATGCCTGTCTTTAGTAATGAGCGAGACGGTGTCTGGAGCAATCGGCCCAATACGATCCTTATTGACAGTGAGCAGATTGAATCGGGTGAGGCGATGAGTAAGGAATTCAAGAAAATTGCTACTCGGGAGATCGAAGATTTTAAGGCCGAGTACCGCATCCGTTTCCCGGGTCGAGACACAGATAAACTCACTGATGAGGACCTGCTGCGAGAGGTAATGAACACGGTGGGCAAACCGGGAAAATTGGGCGAACAGATTAAGTGTGTCGTCTCAGTCTCCATGCTCACTGAAGGGTGGGATGCCAACACCGTGACCCATATCTTAGGGATACGGGCCTTTGGGACACAGCTCCTTTGTGAACAGGTGGTAGGCCGTGGTCTCCGGCGGATGTGTTATACAACCGAAACTCAACGTCTGGAAGTAAAAACCAAATCGGTTGATTTTGAGGCCTTCCCTGTCGAGTATGCAGAGGTCTATGGTGTTCCCTTCTCATTCATCCCTTGTGCAGGCTCTACAATTGAACCTAAACCTGGCCCGGATATAACCCATGTTCGTGCCCTTGATGATCGCATTTCCCTGGAGATCACTTTCCCACGCCTCCAAGGATACCGTTATGAATTACCAGGTGAGAAGCTGACCGCTCATTTCACCGATGACTCAAAACTTGTGCTTTCCACCCAGGACATCCCTACGAAAACAGAAAACGCACCTATTGTTGGCGAATCCACCATTCTCACTTTAGACGATCTGAAAAACCGGAGAATGCAAGAGGTTGCCTTTCTCCTTGCTAAGCTAACACTGGAGAAATATTTTTACGATAACGATGGGAATGCCAAGCCCTGGCTGTTTCCCCAAATATTAGCTATCACCAGGCATTGGTTGGACAACTGCGTCGTCTTAAAGGACAATGTCTTTCCTCAATTGCTCCTATTTATTCAGCTTGCCCACAATGCCACCGACCGCATCTACAGGGCCATTGTTGCTGCCGAATCAGGAGATAAGACACTTAAGCCCATTCTTTACCCATATGACCCCACAGGCTCCACCCGCTATGTGGACTTCGACACCACTCGCCCCACCTATAAGACAGACCCGGACAAATGCCATATCTCTCACGTTGTTGCAGATACTGGTTCATGGGAGCAGAAAATGGCCGAAGCTTTAGAAGATATGGAAGAGGTGTTCGCTTACGCCAAAAACCACAATCTCGGTTTCAGCATTCCGTATACCATCGATGGGCAGGAAAAGAACTATGTCCCGGACTTTTTAGTCCGTCTGGATGACGGCCAGGGGAACGATGAATTGCTGAACCTGATTATTG
>QMLL01000418.1 GCA_003646715.1 Deltaproteobacteria bacterium | reverse complement strand
GAAGCTGGCTGTTATCTTAAAAACAAATGGGGTTTCGTGCAGTTGGGGCATTCAAGAGGAATGGTTTGGGGTTTAACCCAACAGGGTCTTTCAGGAGGCTGTTTCGGTTGACAATTTGTATGACCCCAACAGACCAACCCACCTCTAAAATATCAGATGTGTTTAAGTTTCTTTTACAAAGGCATTTACAAGGCCTTCTTTACTTTTATGGATGTTTCCCTGCGCGACGAGCAGACGAGTTGGTACCTTGGGAGCGTGATTTTTTGCATTCTCAGGGGTTCAAAGTAAAGGCACTGTGATGGATCGGCTGGATATCCTAGAGTTGAAAATAAGAAAACTGCGAGAGGCAGAAGAATACCAATCTCGTGGGCTACATGAAAAGGCAACTGAAGTATTCAGAAGTTTGCTTAATATTCGACCTCAGCTGGACGGGGAAGACATTAAAACAAGACTTTACCAGCAGGCGGAATTTTATGAAGCACGGGGAAGAGTTAAGGAAGCTCTCGAAATTTACGAACGTCTTCAGTCCATGGAGAAGCTAAGTGACGATGACGAAGATGAATTCAACCCTTACAACGATATCTTCTCAAGAGAAATATTCAAAAGTGGCCTCAACTACGAAAAACAAAAGGATTACGAAGCTGCCTTGAGGCAGTTCAGAAAGGTCCTCAAGAACAAAGAACTATACTTTAAAGCCCTACTGCACATGGCCAAATGCTACAAGGAAATGGGGAACCTTGTGCAGGCCAGAAAGTCCCTGCTTCAGGGTATTTCTCATCCCGAATTTCCGGAAGACGAACGGCTGGGGTACCTTGCTCTGAAGGCTCAGATCGACGCGGCGCTCGGGTTCGATTTTGATGGGTCGCCAGAACAGGTAGAAAAAAGCGAAACCAGTAAAGAAAAACAAGTTGAAGCAAAGAAAACAACCCCGGAAGAGCCCAGAACAGGCGAAGGCATTGAGCCAAAGATTTCACTGGATGAACCGGAAGAACAACAGCAATCCCATCCCACTCCTGAAATCCCTGTGACTCAATCTGTGCAGGGCGAAGCAGAATTCGTGGAAAGGCGCAATGCCATCAGAGCTCCACTGGCAACCCAGATCAAATATTCCCTTGATAACAAAACCTGGTATCCTGCTCAATCCAGAAACATAAGTGCGAGCGGAATGTACATAGAATTGCCTGAACAGGGCCCCACCAAGCAAAAATTGCTGGTCGGAGATGGCATACTCCTTAAGTTTAAACTTCCTAATTCGACATACAAAGAAGACATAGAAACGTTTGGTGAAATTACCAGGCTTGAGAGCCTGTACAATGATAAGGGCGTTGGTGTGGGTATAAGATTCCTGACAATTCGCGCCGATCACAAACATGCCCTTACGGAATTCGTGGAAAAGGTACTACAGGATAAAGAAATCACGGATGAAATTCAGATAACAGCCTCTGAAAAAGCTCAAAGGAAGAAATATTCACTGGAACAGCCGGAAATACTTCAGGCCATTTTGAAAAAATTGAGACGGCTCGAAGAAGAAAAGGAAGACACCAATCAACACAAAATCACCTTTAAATGCGAGTGCGGCCAGGCCTTCAGGGCTCCCGCCAGCTGGGCAGGCCGACAGGTCACATGTACCAAGTGTGGAAAAACTATTCAGGTTCCGGTTAAAACCCCAAGCCAGCTGTCACCCGACAACCTCATTGGTCAGGTTATTGGAGGTTGTAGGATCGAGAAAAAGATAGGTAAAGGCGGCATGGCAACTGTTTTCAAGGCTCACCACCTGAGCTTTGACATGCCTATGGCGGTGAAAATACTGCACCCACATCTTGCCGAATCCAACCCGAACATGGTGGAAAGATTCCTTCGGGAAGCACGAGCAGCAGTGAGACTCAGACACCCCAATATAATTAATGTTATGAACGTAGGGGAGGAGAAAGGAATCTACTATATAGTGATGTCGTACGTTGAGGGCGGTAGCCTTGCCATGCTGATAAAGGAAAATGGCAAACTTCCACCCAAGAGAACCTTTGAAATAGCCATCGAAGTTTCCAAGGCTCTCCAGGTAGCCGAAGAACACGGGATAGTGCACAGAGACATTAAACCTGAAAATATCCTCATCGATACCAAGGGTAATGCTTTGTTGGCAGACCTTGGAGTTGCAAAGATGCTGGACACGCCAGAGGAACTCTCAATTACCAGGACAGGAATTGTAATAGGCACTGCTTATTATGTTTCTCCGGAACAGATCAGATACGCCAAGGATATTGACATCCGGTCTGATATCTATTCCCTTGGAGCCACAATGTATTACATGCTTACCAAAGTTCATCCCTTCGAAGGAAGGACTCCCTTCGAAGTTATGCAAAAACACCTCACGTCTCCACTCACTCCTCTGAAAGAACACGACCCTACCATACCGGACGTGGCATGGGAAGTTATTGAAAAAATGATGAGAAAAAAACGAGAAGAAAGATATCAGAATAGCTGGGAACTAGAAAACGCTTTAAAATCAGCACTCGAAAAAATCGAACAAGAAGAAATTCTACCCGAGTTAGATGACCTTGAAGTGACAAGGTAAGCCGTTGAAACTGGCTATTATGCCGAGTGGCGCTGAAAGCACAGATTGAAGCACAAAGAGCCGGTTTAACATTGCCCGCCTAGATACACGGTATTGCAACCGTACACGCTTCCGAATAACCCGGTTGACGACACCATACCGAAAACAGAATATCTTTTTAAAAACTGAACAATCCTCGCTTTGAAGGAGAGGGGTTTCAACCATCCCCGATAGGGACACTAATTGAGGTAGTAATCTTTTCAATGGACTAAAAAACCGATAATAGATGCTCCTGGGGGAAAGGTTATTAAACAATTCAACCTAAATCCAGAGCGAATTGTTTGAGACCAAAGATTTAGGGTAATTTTGAGGTTAAATTTTTGAAAATTGGGTATCGGTATCTGTTAAGATACGTAGAAATGTTTATGGACCCATTGTGTGTCCTCCTACACCCCGATTTTTCAGATTTTTACGCACACCTCTCCT
>QMLL01000417.1 GCA_003646715.1 Deltaproteobacteria bacterium | reverse complement strand
TGAAGACTCTCTTTTATTCTATCCTTTATTTTTTCTACACGCTCTTTCTCATGAGGTTCAACACCTGTTAGTAGTTTTCTGATATTATCAATTCGCTGAGTCACCTCTCTGCTTAAGGCCTCGCCCTCCTGATGCCTGAATGTAATAATATCATCAATAGCACTGTCGACTGATTTCGAAAGCTCTTTCCACTCCTGCTCATCAAGCTCTGCTTGCTCTGTTTTTGTTGTGTCGGGCAGGGGCATAATTACTCTTAAAAAATCAGATGTCTGATCAATATTCAACTTATCAGCTATCGGTTTGAGCTGTTGAAAGTATGACTCGATAATTTGTTGATTAATCTTTGTTACCCTGTCGGGTGTTTCAGCCTCTACAAAGAAACTTATATCCACCTTTCCTCTGTAAAGACGATTGCTTATCTTATTTCGTATTTCAATCTCTTTTTCCCGGTAAAGCCCCGGTATACGAGAATTTATATCCAACTGCTTACTGTTAAGAGATCTTATCTCGATATTTACTTTTTTTTGTGGTAAGGTACATGTGGCTTTTCCGTAGCCTGTCATTGAGAATATCATATAATAAACTTTAAAACTATTTCTTTTACAAAGTTAACCTTTTCTTATGATTTTTATTGCAGCCATTAAGCTTTAGAACAAAACATTTTTCATGTAATGTGTGTTACAGTTAAGGAATACAATTATTACACAACGTAGGAATAGACTAATGTCACAATATTCAATTAGCGATTTAGAGAAGTTATCGGGGATTAAAGCACATACATTGCGCATGTGGGAGCGTCGTTATGAGATTATTAAACCCCGCAGAACCGGAACAAATATACGGTTTTATTCAGATTCAGATTTGCGCAAACTGCTAAACATAGCGATTCTTAACAATAGCGGTTTAAGAATTTCTAAAATTGCTCAGTTTAGTGATGATGAGCTGCGTAGCAGAGTGATAGATTTAAGTGTTGGCTCTGTAGACCCGGAAGTTCAGATCGAATCGCTGGTAGTGGCAATGTTGGCTCTTGATGAGTCAAAATTCTTAACTATCATTAATGGTTCAATCTCAAACAGAGGTATTGAAGATACTTTTGAGAGTGTTATATTACCATTTCTTGATAGGATAGGAGTGTTATGCGAGAATGGAACCATTAACCCTGTTCAGGGACATTTTATTTCGAACCTGATTCGCCAAAAACTAATTGTTGCTATCGACAAAGAGAATGAAGAGCAAATGTCGGCAACTGGCCATAGGATGATTTTTTTCATGCCTGAAAATGAGTGGCAGGAGATGGGGCTTCTTTTTTATAGCCTGATTGCACGAAAAGCGGGGATTGATGTAGTTTACCTCGGGGCTTCAGTTCCTTTAGATTCGCTGAAAAACATGTACCATATTGATGATAACGACATGCTATTTCTCTCTTTAGACTCTACATGCAATAAGCAAAAAGATATTGATATTCTTGTTTCATTTTTAAATAGTAATTTTTATAACACTCTGAAAATAATTGCAGGCCCGAGGGTGGATAATAAAGCTGAAGGAATTTCTAAAGAGCTTAATAATTCAAAAATTGTTTATACCTCAAGTATGTTTATAGATATCTTGAGAGAGATTTAAGAAAATTCATTCTTGTTATTACTTATCTTTTCTTCTCAATCTTAGTTGCTTTTTTATTCATTTTTTTCTGCTTATTTTTGAGAGTAATAACTATAACTCCGTCATAATTACCGTTTGTATATTGGCTAATCTGTTTCTTATTTTTAAATATCTTGATTGATTCAATATTGTCAGGAGGAATTTTTGTTAATTCAGCTTGCGTACTAATCTTTCCATCAATAATAACATATAGCTTATCGCTACTTTCCACAGCAGTTGGTTGTTTTTCTCTCTCTTTCAGGTTATGTCTCAGACTTTCCTCATCTTCTAAAATCTTATCCCCACTAATGGGTTCAACATATCTTCCTATAAATACTATTGCTCCGGTACTGTTATCGATGATGAAAAATATAAAAGGATGGTCGGCGGTAAAAATTTTGTGTGGTGCCGGTTTTGTTCCTGTAATCATAATTGAAATAGCTGTGGCTGCAGCAGCTTCTGTTTTATCCTCGTCTATTTCAATCCATGTTTTATGTATCACCTGGCTTAGCATTAGAGGAACTTCTTTTGTTATTCCAGAAAAATCAGCCTTTGCAGAGAATGCAGTCTTTAATCCTGTATTTATTAGTGCCCGGCTCAATTCATACCTGGATTCTAATTTAAACTTTGGGATAGAAAGTGCTGTTCTCGTACGGTATGTACTGTCTAATATTTCTTTGAAGAAATCACTATTCATCTTTTTTTCAATAGCTTTGGTACCAAATATTTTTTTAGGAAGGATGATACAAAAAGAGATGCCTGAAGCTTTATATGGCTTTGATACAAATTGAAATTCTTCATTCTCAAAATATTGAAGATGCTCCGTCTTTTTCATGAAATCAACTCTGTATTGATTTTCTGCACTTGTATAAAAACGCCCTGTTTTTGTCTTTTTATTTTCAAATTTATTGAGCCATTCTCCTTTGAAATATACAGCATTTGAAATTAATAGCTTAGTGTTTGAACTAATGTTGGATCCATCTATAATCTCAGTTATCTTTCCTTCCGTTTTTTCAGAAATCCACTTGTTGGTATCTGATATTGCAGACAGGGTATTCTCAAATTTAGTTTGCTTGAGATCGGAGAAGTATCTATTAGTAACTCTCTTTTTAAATCCTGACTTTACCTGCAGACCTTGCTCTAACCAAATTGCATTAGATACATTTAAAACAGAGGAGCTATCCTGATTGTTTCCAAAATGATTTAAGAAATTATCTTTCAATGAGTGTGAGTTATTGATATGTAATACTTTCTCAAATTCTTGTTTGGTCTGATTCTTTGAGCCTTCATAAACCATTAGAAGGGAGTAGTATGTACTAAGAGGAGATAAAAAAATATTTCCGGGTTCAACTTTTATCTCCTGATATAAATCAAATGAATAGTTATTTAATGAATTACTAAAATCGGTAGACTG
>QMLL01000416.1 GCA_003646715.1 Deltaproteobacteria bacterium | reverse complement strand
AGAAATTTTGCTGGCTCCGTGGTACGATTATGTAGTGGTAAATGATGTCCTGGAAGAAGCAGTGGAAAATATACTGTCAATAATTCGGGCAACAAAATGCAGGAGAGAAAATTCCCGTGATGTATTAGACGGGTTCCTTAAACTGTTGACTTGAGGGTTATTCGTGTCAGATCACTTGTGTTGAGGCTATGACAGAAATTATTTATGGTATAAAGCCTGTTTTATCTGCCTTAAAAGCTGATCCTTCCGGCATAAAAGAAATACTCATTTCTCGTAAACAAACTGACCCTCTGACTTCACAGCTAATTTCCGAAGCCAGAAAATACAGAATCAAGTGCGTAACTGTACCCCGTAAGGCATTAACAAAGCGTGCCGGGACTGATAAGCATCAGGGCGTCTTAGCGATGGTTAAGGAATACCGGTATGCGGATCTGGAAACGATACTTGAGGCAGCAAACTCTACGTTTCCCCCACTGATGGTAGCACTGGATGAAATTCAGGATCCTAGAAATCTGGGTGCTATCATAAGGTGCGTAAATGCTTTCGGAGGACAGGGGGTGATTCTTCCAAAGGATAGGAGTGTCTCTGTGTCCCCCACAGTAGCAAAGACTTCCGCAGGTGCACTTTCTTTTACGCCGGTAGTTAAGGTCACTAACCTTGTCAATACGTTGAAAAAATTAAAAGAAAGTGGCTTTTGGATATTGGGATTGGATACAGGCGCCGAAAAAAGCTTATACGAGCTCGATCTGACGGTACCTCTGGTTGTGGTGGTTGGAAGTGAAAGCAAGGGCATGCGAAGGCTGGTAAAAGAATCATGCGACTTTCTTGCCAGGATACCGATGCTCGGAGAGATAGACTCACTTAATGCGTCGGCAGCCACCGCTGTGACCCTTTCGGAAGTTCTCAGGCAGAGGATATCGAGAGGAAGTGCCAAATAGTTAATAACGAATAAGAAAAAAAGCTTTTAATTTAAGAGTCTATATTGTACAGAATATTACGATATTAATATTGATGTATGAACTGCTAAGGAGAATGTTGAATGAATGCTGATGCTCAGATCAATGTCAACGGAATAGATCAGGCAGAAATAATCGTTTCCATCCCGTCTTATGATGGACGTTACGATCTTGCAAAGACCGTATCTGTCGTAGATAGAGGACTTAGTGAGTTTTTTTCTTCTCGCAATTCTGTTATAGTTAATTGTGATTATAGTACTAATGGTGCAACAAAGGATATATTTCTGGGAACTGAAACCAGGATCCCGAAGATATACATAGGTAGTCAGGATTCCGGTGGTAAGGGTCTGGTCTTAAGAGCGTCTCTACAGAAGGTTATAGAGCTGAATACGTCCATGTTCGTGATTGTTGAGCCTGACGCGAGCAACATACAACCCTCGTGGATTCACAAGCTTTTGGAACCTCTTGAAAAAAACTTCCAGTTTGTGGCTCCGCTTTACGTGCATCACAAAGATGAAGATCTGTTAAACAGCATGCTGATATATCCGATGACTAGATCCCTTTACGGCTGGAGAATCAGAAAGCCCGTAGGGGGTGAACTTGCGTTGCGCAGAGAATTGGTTGAAAGAATGCTTGAAATGGATGTCTGGAATCAGTATGTTAACAGCGAGGGCCTTGCGGTGTGTCTTTCTACTCTGGCTATGTGTTTCCGCCAGCCAATGTGCCAGGCGTTTATCAATCAACCTAGGAAAACAATTAGGAAAGAGGAACCCGAGTTTTTTTCCTACTTTAACGACGTAGTAGGGACGGTGTTTTCGCTTATGGAACCTCTTGAGAAATACTGGAAACGGGTAAAATGGAGCAGGCCGACAGCTATCCTGGGGATCGGTAGCGAAGATGCTGAGCCTGCGGAAGAAATCGAAACGGATCTTGACGGTCTGCACGAGAGATTCCTAGGTGGGTTTCGCAAATATGAAGAATTCTGGCGTGAAGTGGTTTCTCAGAGTACGTACAATAAAGTTCAGGAAATCAGAAACCTGGACATGAATCACTTCAGCTTTCCAGCCCAAACGTGGACAACTATTCTTTATGATTTTGCCGTGTCGTTTAGGGGTAAAGACGATGAATATCGTGAACACCTGATTGAGGCATTGTTGCCTCTGTTCTATGGCAAGGCGCTGTCCTACGTAAGAAAAACGGAAAGAATGTCCGTACAACAGGCAGAGGATGCCATAGAAACTGAATGTGTGGTTTTTGAAGAAAATAAACCGTACTTAATTTCTAGATGGGAAGAGAACTAATTCCGATTCTTGCTCTGAAAGGGAGATTGTAGAACCTGTTAAATTCTGGGTATTGTTAAAGAAGGGGATAGAAATGGCGAAGATATTGGTAGTTGACGACGAAGAACATATCAGACTTTTATATTCTGAAGAACTCTCAGAAGAAGGATATGAGGTAATTACTGCTGACAGCGGTTATAAGTTACTAGAGAAAATTGAAAAAGAAAAACCCGACCTTGTAATCCTTGACATAAAAATGGTGGACTATAATGGTCTGGATCTTCTCCAGGATATAAGAGCAAAATTTTTTGATCTGCCGGTAATTCTATCTACTGCTTACGACACTTTCAAAGAGGACATAAAGTCTATAGCTGCCGATTATTATGTGGTAAAAAGCTTTGATCTTACCGAATTGAAAAACAAAATTGCCATGGCTCTGGAGGCGAAATATTCTCAGGAGGAGTAAATACGAGATCCTGACAGGAAGTAGGGAATGACATTGATATTATACCCTTGTCATTCCTGTGTAGGCGGGAATCCAGGGTAATGAGTTGCAGATTAAGGGGATCCTGATACCCTTTATCCTATACCTTCATTTGTCTTTTCTTTGCGTTTGTTCCGGTTTTTATTGTAAGATCTAGAAAAGCCGGTGTCTCAGCAGGTAAGTTCCTGACCTTAAATCTCAACGAAAACCCGGATATCGAGCGACGTTGGAATGGAAATCCGCAGGATTTTAGTTGTAGATGATGAAGAAAACATGTGTCACATGCTTTCCATGGTACTCGGGAAAGCCGGCTACCAGGTGGACTATGTTTT
>QMLL01000415.1 GCA_003646715.1 Deltaproteobacteria bacterium | reverse complement strand
TCCCCTGGAAGACAGGCGAGTCCCGGTTACAGGAAGAGCGGTGGTTGTAGGAGGCGGTATGGCGGGCCTCAGGGCCACTTATGAGCTTGCCAACATGGGACATCCTGTTACTCTGGTTGAACGAGAACCTTTCCTGGGAGGAAAAGCGATAGAGTTGTGGCAGAATTTTGACAATAACCTACCGCTTCGATGTTTGGTTGACCCACTTATAACGGGGGTTCAACTCCATCCTAACGTAAAAGTTCTAACGGAAAGTACGGTTTCGGATCTGAAAGGTTTTATCGGAAATTTTGATGTTAAGATACAGAACAGGGAAAAAACTATACATGAGAAAAGTGGCTGTATAATAGTCGCTACCGGATACGGCTTTTTTAATCCCCGGGAAAGTTCAAGGTATCCGTTTGCGACCTATGATGGTGTCATAACTACACCCGAGCTCGAGAGTTTGCTTAAATCCAACGTCGACAAAAAGAATTCGTCTCAGGGAAATTGGCAGTGGTTTGAATATTCAGACGGAAGGAAAGTCAAGGATGTTGCCTTTCTCCAGTGTGTGGGATCCAGAGAAACCGGGGAAGATTGTAACAGGTATTGTTCGAGGGTATGCTGCCTAGTAACTATAAAACAGGCCACTATTCTTGCACGAGATTTCGGATGTAATGTGGTAGTGTTTCACAAAGACATAAGAGTGCTACAGAAATGGCACGAAGATCTGTACAGGAGGGCGCGAGAAGCCGGGGTTATTTTTCTCAGGGCTCAACTTGAAAGCGTTGATAAGGCGGACAAAGCTTTGATAATTACAGCAAGGAATGAAATTGAAGGGGGAAAGCTAAACTATCGTGCCGACATGCTGGTACTTTCTGTTGGGATGGTTCCGGCAAAGGATAGTGCTAAGTTAAAAGATGTGCTCAAAATTCCACTCAGTGACGACGGCTTTTATCTTGAGTCGCACCCCAAGCTTCATCCACTGGAAACTTCCATGGATGGAATTTTTTTAGCCGGAGCATGTCAGGGGCCCAAGGATTTCCGCGAGAGTGTCGTCACAGGAAGCGGAGCCGCTGCAAAGGCTCAATGTATTCTCTCCAAGAAAGAATTGCTCCTTGATGGACTTGTTGCTTCTGTAGATCCGGAAGCCTGTATTGGGTGTGGTCTTTGTACCAAGGAATGCCCGTATGGCGTTATAGAGTTAGTTAAAGTTAAGGGTGAAAAAAAGGGAAAAGCAAGTGTTGTGACAGCCGCATGCAAGGGTTGCGGAGTGTGTGCAGGTGTGTGCCCTACGGGAGCCGCTGACACTATCGGCTTTCATGAAGAATCAATAATGGCCCAGATAGAAGCAGCTCTTGAAAAGGACGCCGGAAACAAAATCCTGGCTTTTTGTTGTAACTGGTGTTCGTATGCCGGTGCTGATTTTGCCGGCGTTTCTCGATTGGAATATCCGGCATCTCTGCGAATCATTCGCGTGATGTGTTCAGGGCGTGTGAATGAACGCTTCATCCTTAGGGCTTTCGAATTAGGTGCCGGAAGGGTTTTGGTAGCCGGTTGTCATCCTCCCGGCGATTGCCATTACATATCGGGAAATATTAGTTTCAGTAAGAGATATCCCAAGATACAGAAAAAGTTGGAGAAAAAAGGATTTAATCCTGATCATTTTAAACTCGAATGGATATCGGCTACCGAAGGGCCTCAGTTTCAAAAGTTAATAGAGGAACTGGATAACGACTTGAGAAAAAGTGGCTGAGGGTTGATGAATGCCTAAAACTTCGACTCAAATTGTCTTGTGCGACTGCCCGGATCACCATGCGGGGGAGCTAGTTTCTGCCGTGGGTAATATACTCTCAGATCATGGTGTCAATTTTAGATGTGTAAAAGAATTTTGCAAACTGGAAGTTTTCTCCAGGTTTGTCAGTGAACTCAAACACACAAAAGTTGATAATTTGCTTATTGCTGGTTGCGGGTACGAAATAGCGGGTGAATTTCTTGAAAGAATTCTAAAGCATGAAATACCCGGTCTTGAAATAGTCTGGGAGAAGTTGGGAACAAACAAAGATGCTTTTTCAATTTCAGCAAACATTCTGGCCTGGCAAAGTACGGTAAACAGAAAAACAAAGAAAAAGGCGGATAGAAAACGCCGGAAGAAAATGGAAAAGAGAGTACTGGTAATCGGTGGTGGTGTAGGAGGGTGCCAAGTTGCGCTGGATCTTGCTGATGGTGGGTACGAGGTAATTCTTGTTGAAAAAACACTATCTCTTGGCGGGAACATGGCGAAGCTGGACAAAACATTCCCGACGCTTGACTGTTCCATATGTATCCTTGGGCCCAGGCTGGTCGAAGTTGCCAGCCATCCGAATATTGAACTCCTTACCCCGGCAGAAGTTACTGAAGTATCAGGAGAACCGGGGAACTACCGCGTAAAGGTAGTACTTTGGCCCAGGTTTGTGGATATGAGGCGGTGTTCCGGTTGTGGTAAATGTGCAGAAGTCTGCCCTATCGTGATACCGAGTGAGTGGAATTTGGACCTCAAACCGATCAAAGCAATTCATATAAATTTTGAACAAGCAGTTCCACTCCGCTCTGCCATTACAAAAGAGTATTGTGTTGAGTGCAAGCTATGTGAGAAGGTGTGTGAACGAGAGGCGATTTGCCTTAATGATAAACCGACAGAAAAGGTGCTTCAGGTGGGAAGTATTGTGCTTGCAACTGGTGCTCGGCCTTATTCGCCGATATCTTATGGCGCATATGGCTATCGCTACATACCTGCTGTGATAACGAATATTGAATTTGAAAGACTCGTTTGTGCGACAGGTCCAACCGGCGGAAGTCTGATTACTCCCGAAGGGGCTCCAGCCAGAACTATAGCTTTTATTCAATGTGTCGGATCGAGAAACGAGAGGTACAACAGGTACTGTTCGGGTTACTGTTGTACCGCGAGCATAAAAGAAGCAATACTGGCGCTGGAACATGAACCTTATGGTCATGTAACCATTTTTTACAATGATATTCGTACCGCCGGGAAAGGTTTTGAAGAGTTATACCAGAGAGCCCTGGACAAGGGAGT
>QMLL01000414.1 GCA_003646715.1 Deltaproteobacteria bacterium | reverse complement strand
GGTCAGAAAGTTGGTGATTACACGATTAAGAAGAATGGTTTCTGGTTATCACTTGGTTATCGTTACATGAATCCTCTCTGGATCATCATCGGTGCTATTCTTGTTGGAACATATTTTTCAATGATCGGAGCTGCTGGTGGAATGCTCATGGCGGCTTTCCAGGTTATGGTTGTCCACACTGCAGGTCCTGTTGGTATCAATGCCGCTAACGTTCTCCGTCCATCAAACATTGCTTTGACCCTATTTTCACCATTAGGATCTTTCTATAGATATGCAGCCGTGGAGAAGCGTGTCGCCTGGCCGGTAGGTATTTCATTCGGTGTGGGTATCTTTATTGGTTCAATCTGGTTAGGTAAATATGCTACCACCTACCTGCCGATGAAAACCTACAAAGAGTGGCTGGCTATTCTGGTTGTTATCATGGGTATCAGGACTCTCTATGAGCTGACTCCCAAAGTTATGGAAAAGAGGAAAAACATCAAGGCCATGGTGAAGAAATTTAACGAGGAAGTTGCCAGGGCCAAGGCAGAGGGACGATCTGCTCAGATGGGAAGAATTGAGCCTGTGAAGACCGGTTTAACCGATTATCGCTTCAAGTTCTGGGGTGAAGAATTCAAGATCAATCCTCTTATGTTCGGGATCATTGGTCTTCTCATCGGTGTTGTTTCGAGATCCTTCGGAATCGGTGGTGGATTCTTGCTAGTTCCCACCATGACCACACTGGGAGCTCTGCCAATGTACGTTGCAGTGCCGGTATCTCTGATTGGTACCTGCTTCAGCAGTATCGGATCCTTCATAGGATACCTGATTGCCGGGTACCTGCCAGACCTCTGGCTGGCCATTGCGATCATCATTGGTGGTTTCGTGGGTGGTATGCTGGGTAGCCGCGCACAGAAACTGTTCAGTGAAATTGCACTGAAATGGATACTTGCTCTGACATTGTTCTTCCTGTTCTTCAGATTCTTCAAGATCGAAATCTGGATCTAAGAGAACAAGTTGACTAACTTACGTAAGTACTTTCTGCCCTGCTACAATAATAATAGCAGGGCAGAAAAAAAACAGATTAATGTTTTCAATATTCCCGGGGCTTCCCTGGGAATATCTATTTTGAGAAATTGATAGAATTGTTGTAGTAGTAAAATCATGGATGAATTTCTGGATTATTTGTGGATAAAAATACTGATGATCATAAAGTATATCACGGCATTCCTTGATGCTTTGTTTTCTCCTCTGAATGCCGTGGGACCAGGGTTTGCTATCTTTGTAATTGTATGCATCACCTTTGCTATGGCTAGATTTTTTTCAAGGTACAAAACCAAACGCCTTATTCGACTCGAGAAGGAATTCATCCACTGGTACAATCTCAGGCAAGAAGCAATGAAATGCGAGGATTATGAAAAGGGGAAGTTACTTGCCAAAAATGTTGATCAGGCAAAGTTAAACAGGGTTTACTATGACTATTTCTTTGAAAGATTCATGGTTACCTTACTCACCAAGTATCTCCCCATTTTCAGCATGCTCGCTTACGTAAATGAGGCGTATAAGCCTGACAACTTGCTTAAAATGATTGGGAAAACTTATATTTATAAGTTCGGAAAGTATCATGGAAAGCCCATCGAAGCTGGTGCAGTTTTTGTGTTTTTCGTTGCTTATTTGATCGTTAGCTCCGGATGGTTTGTTCTGAAGTTTATTTACTCGAGACTAAGACCCGCTAAGGCAGCGTAGCCGCAACCAAATTTAACCCGCAAAGACGCAGAGGACGCAAAGATAGGATTCATTCTTTTCTTGATCAGAGAGTAACTGATCAAGAAAAGAACTCTGCCCTGCGGCAGGTTAATCTGACACTTGTGCTAACACTGTTCATTTTCGTCAACATTTCGAAAACTATCAATGTGTCCAGCCAAACATAACAAGGGTAGTCGTTGTGAACTCCATCTACCCGGAGGTCACAATAGCTTTTCTTCTTTGCGTACTTGGCGTCTTGAGCGAAGCGCGCGCTTCACTTTTAATGTAGCCACGGGCAGCATAAAATTTATGACACGTTTATTGAGCAGTAGCTCTGACTAAAACGTTACATGTTCACAGGTAAGTATTCTAAAGCCAAATCATCGGATCGTGACATGCAGGATAATCCGGATAATAAATGAAAAAACCCGGGGCTTCTCATTTGGCCCCGGGGTTGGGTTCTCCAGTCATTCCTCGCTTTATCCGTGATGTTCAGGATGGTGTTTTACTTCCATTTCTTTCCTTTCTTCGTGAACTGGTGCCATTTTGTGTTTTGCTTCGTGCTCTTTTTCAACCTTCTGTTCACCCTCCTCTTTCTCTACTCCCTCTTTTTCAATGACTTTTCTGAATTGGAGCTTTTTTCCTTCCTGGTTCGTTATGGTTAATTCTTTCCCCGAAACCTTAAAAGCAACCTTGATGGATCCGAGATCACCGAACAAAATGGTGAAATGATTTTTGTCCGCGAAGCTGTAGTTAGCTTCACACACAGTAGAATTGCTGTAAAGCTTTATTTTACCTTTTTGTAAAAACTCGATGGTTTGGTTTCCATCCACCTGTTTCCACTTGCCTTCTAAATCCCATATTGGTTTGAATGAACAGGAAAAAAGGGCCATTAAAAATAACGTAACAAGAATCGTGCGAACAACCTTCATACTTTCCACCTCCCGTTTTTATTGTATTGTTTCCACTGCATATCCCTTTTGATCTCTAACCAGCACAAAGAGCATATCCTTTGTACCCTGGTGTAAAAACGAAAAGTCAAGCAGGTCTTTTGAAATTCTTTTAGACTCCCACGTCGTTGGAATCTGGTTTCCGATCCATTTAACCGCTGCGATGGAATCCTTTCCTTTGCCCTGTTTGATAACGGTTTTAATTTTACCTGCCAATGTTTGAGGTTCACGTTCCTTGTTAATGAGGAAGCTTTGGGCGTCATATTCCAGATGGAGTTCAAAACGTCTGGGTGCAAAGGCAAACTTGAATGTTTTCTTGTCAAAACCGCCTCTATATTCGTCTTTTTCCAGCTTAATGGGATACGGAAATTCCTTAAAT
>QMLL01000413.1 GCA_003646715.1 Deltaproteobacteria bacterium | reverse complement strand
ATGGACTGTGGTCTTGGAGAAAAAAACTCATTGGGATTTGGATTCCTCAACCCTGTGAGGTGAAAATGTGTTAGATGCAATAAAGGAACTGGGTGAGTATGTTAAAGAAAAGGAAAATTTAAGTGATGTTGAAACATTTATTAATATTGCGAAACTAAAGAATACAAAAAAAGTTTTATGTATTGTCCTTGAATGTTCCAAAAGTAGAGTTTTATTTAAAAAAGTTCATACGGAAGATTTTGATCTTTATAAGTTAAAGCTATATCTTTATAGAGAAGGTTCTTCACGGGGAACAGATACTTTACCATCTTCATTGATCACCACAATAGAAAAAACATTTGAGAATAAAATTATTAGTTGGTTTCAAAAATATGCAGATATCGATTCTTTTATTCAGTTAATTAATAACGAGTTATATGAGCAAAGGGAGAAAATAAAAAATGAATTATTAGAGTTTTACAATGCTATTCCAAAAGAAGAAAAAAGAAATGTTTTACTTACTATAAAGTTTCTTGATAACGAAAAAGAGAAATATTTAGGGGATTTTGATATATTTAAAGAAATTCTTCTTCAAAATTCGCTTAAAAAATATTATTTTCTGGAATCTATTGGAGAATCTAAAGGTAAAGGAACATGCTGCATATGTGGAAAAAAGGATGAAGTTTATGGATATGTCCCAACATCATTTGGTTTTTCATTCTCCACTGCAGATAAAAAAGGATTTTCACCAGTTTTTCTTCAAAAACATCAATGGAAAGAAATGCCAATTTGTAAAGATTGTGCGATATATTTAGAAGTCGGAAAAAAATTTTTGGATAGAAATCTATCCTTTAATTTTTTTGGCTATAAGTATTATGTTATACCCAAATTTATCTTTAAGAATTTATTCGGAGAACTTTATGAAGAGATAGAACTTTATAAAGGAAAAGAATATCATGAAGGCCTCATGAGCGATGAAGATTATTTAGAGGAAATAATCAAAGAAAAAGAAGATATTCTAAGGATAATATTTCTTTTCTATAAACAGAAAGGAGGAGGAAAATACATAGATATAGTTAATTATACAGAAGATATCCTTCCTTCATGGATAAAAGAGTTAGATGTTGTCCAAAGAAATATAAGAAAGATAAATTTATTCCAGGAGGAAAATGTAAGAAGTATATTAGGCGAAAATTGGGTTAACGATTTTATACGGGGGTTGATTAATAAAGAAAGAGGATTAGGAATAAATAATTGGCCAATGAAGTTCATTAGGGACTTTTTTCCATACTCAAAAACGGAGGGTATTTATGATAAGTATTTCATGGACATAGTGGGTTCTATTTTATCCAATAGTCCAATAGACAAGAATTTTTTAATTTCTGCATTCATGAAAAGAATAAGAAATGCTTATAAGAAAAAAAATGATTACACTATAAAAATATTGACTTTAAAGTCACTTATGCTTTATTTGTTTTTTAAAAATTTAAATTTGCTAAGAGGTGAAAAAATGAGTGAAGAAAAAATATCGGAAAAATATGAGATAGTAAATATAGAAGACAAAATCGAGAAATTCTTCAAAGAACGCAAAGATATTTTTGAGGTTGCCACAAAAAAAGCTATATTTTTGGTAGGTGTATTAGTAAATTATTTGTTATATATCCAGAGAAAAGAGAGAAACGTAAATTTTGGAGAGGAACCATTTAGATCCAAATTGCACGGATTGATCTTAGATGAAAAGAGAATAAAAAAGCTGTTTTCCCAAGCTGTTAATAAATTGGGAGAGTATAAGAAAACTTATCCTTCACTCGAAGGACTTGTAGGAAAATATTTAACTATCTCTGGAGAGAATTGGAGATTATCAAAAGATGAAATAAGCTATTACTTTACGTTAGGGTTAGTTTTGGGAAATATGTTTAAAACTAGAAAGGAGAAAACTAATGGAGGTGAAATAAATGAGTGAGATAGTAAAAAATAGATCAGAATTGGTTTTTTTGTATGATATAAAGGATGCGAATCCAAATGGAGATCCGATGGATGAGAATAAACCAAGAATTGACGAAGAAACGGAGAGAAATATAGTTACAGATGTGCGACTAAAAAGGACTATAAGAGATTATCTCTATATGTTCAAAGAGAAAGAAATATTTGTAAGAGAAATAGAATATGAACCTGGAAAAATACAGGATGCAAAGATGAGAGCCAAAGATTTTGACAATGACCCTGATAAGATATTAGAAAAATGCACTGATGTGAGGCTCTTTGGTGGTACCATTCCAATAACTATAACAAAAAAAGATAAGACAGGAAAAGAAAAGGAGAGTGGCAGTTCTATAACTTTAACAGGTCCTGTTCAATTTAGAATGGGAAGATCTCTTCATAGAGTAGAAATAAAGCATATAAAAGGAACTGGAGCATTTGCATCTCAAGCGGAACGAGAACAAAAAACTTTTAGAGATGAATATATCCTTCCATACTCTTTGATTAGTTTTTATGGTGTGGTAAATGAAAATGCTGCAAAAACTACTCGTTTAACAGAGGAAGATGCAGAAGATTTAATAGATGGTATTTGGAATGGGACAAAAAACCTGATTACTAGATCGAAATTTGGACAGATGCCAAGGTTTCTTTTAAGGGTAATTTACAATGAAGAGAATTATCACATTGGCGACCTCGATAAAAAAATAAAATTGATCTCTAATAAAGATGATAAAGAAATAAGGAATATTTCTGATGTAAAACTTGATATTACAGAGTTAGTGAAGACTTTAGAGAGAAAAAAAGATAAGATAAAAGCTGTTCAGTTAGAAGTTAATAATGACGTAATTTTTTTGATTAATAATGTTGAAGTAAAAGGAGAAGATCTATTAAATAAATTATCTGGAGAAATTACTGTAGAAAAGCTTAATTTGGAAGATTAAAGGGTTAAAAAATGTTAGAGATAGATAAAGTTTTGATCTTTGACTTATGGGGAGATTATGCACATTTTAGAAGAGGATATACCACCACATCCCCCCTAACTTACCCTTTTCCAAGTAGAACGACGCTTGCCGGTATCCTCGCAGCTATATTAGGAT
>QMLL01000412.1 GCA_003646715.1 Deltaproteobacteria bacterium | reverse complement strand
CCTGAATCCTCCTAACAGCTTCCAGTTTTCCCTGGGCAGGGTGACAGAAAAAAATGAAATTACGGAACTGGGATCCACGCGCCCTGATAGAACAAGTACACCGGCCTTGAAATTGGTAGTCTGATAAATAAAAGACTCATCTTTGTCTATGTTAAGCTCGAAAGGGACTGGAATATCTTCAAAGTCGTAGTACTTCGGAAGTGGCCCCGTGGCAGTGTTTTTCCCTGCAGATCCACTGGAAGACGATGATAGTTCTCCCGATGTAGATGATGCAGTATCGCTTTTCCAGGGCGTATGCGAACATCCCACCAATCCAAATATAAAACAGACAAGAATTATTGCTACGGATAATAAAGTACTTACCTTAATTTTAGATGCAAAATTCATGATCTATCCTCCCCAAACAGCCAAAAATAATAAGCCCCTTTCTATCTTAGATTCCCCTGAAACCAATACAAAAGTCAAGTATAAACCGGTTAAATACTTTCACTACCAATAAATTACTGCATCAGGATTAAGGTATTCTGTTTGGATCGGTGGGCGGACCAAAGAAACCCCACCAGCTTAGAATCTATGATATGCTCAATTTTGGACAAACAAAGAACATTTATTATTGACTTGTATCTTGATGTTAGCCCTTAAGGGTCTTTGGGGATGTCGGGTGCTTCCTTACGTCTCGATACGCGGCTTCGCCGCTACTCGACGTCCCGTTGTGCGATACGCGGCTTCGTCGCTACTTGGCCTGTCTTTCTATATCCCCCCAAAACTAGAGAAAAAGGTCCCAAAGTAGTCGCACAAGCGACGTATCGAGGGGGCTTAGTACTTCATCAATACTCGGCTTTGCCGTTACTCGGCCTGTCTTTCTACATCCCCTCAAACTAGAGAAAAAGGTCCCCGAGTAGTCGCGCAAGCGACGTATCGAGGGGTTTCTTCTACTGGTACTCTTCAAACCAGATACAAGTTTTCCCCACCACTGTTTGCCGGATAGAAAAGAGTTCATCTCTCACGCTAAATCATATTTTGAAAAAAAGAAACCCGGCTCCCATCAGAGCCGGGTCATAAGCTTAATTAACTGCAGTTTTTAGAAGCTCCATTTCAGCTCCACGGTGTCCATGATGGCTGTTTCGTCATAATCCTCGCCCATGATGTCCTCAACACCGTCTCCTGGATCAAACAGTGCAAACACATTGCCGATAGAGAAGTGGTTGCTGAATTTGTAGGTCAACTGAAGATCGAATTCAAGTCCAACATTATCATCAATATCGTTACCTCCTGCATATGTTCCGAGATCTTCAAGTGCCCCAGTTTCATCAAACCAGAAGTACATAATTTGAGTTTTGTAACTCCACTTGTTGTAAGTTCCCTTGAGACCACCACCAACCATGATCATCCCTGGATTCTCCAGCTTGTTGGAGTTACTGATACCACCATAACCAGGTGTCTTTCCGAGTAATCCAAAGTCATTTGCATACAAATGTGATCCAAGTGCCGGCACTAACCGATAAATAAACGCATTTTCCATTCCAAACGTGGGTGTATAACGAGAGATGTTTGTAATTGGGTTGAAAGCTTCCACATCGTCATCAAAAGCATCGTCATCACCCTGGATGTAGTAACCGCCAATGTATGGAATCAGGGACTTGCTGAAGTTAATATCCAGAGATGCAAATGCTGAAAATGCTCCTACATCAAGGTCATCATCTTCGGCTCCAGCAGGAACTGGTGCGTCATCAACACTACCTATGGCATACGCCAGTTCAAGTCTTGGCGTAAACATGCCAATTTTTCCGTAAAGTTCAGCACCAAGATAGTTTACATATGCCTTGTGGTCTTCATTTTCACTGAAGGCATAGAATGGGCTGACAACTATATCTAAGTTTTCAGATTGAATTGGAAAGTTAACTTTCAAAGTATATGCTCTCCAATCAAGCGCATCACCATCCAGATTTGGCCCGATCTGATCGATAGTATCCTGAATAGTCATATACAACGCTTCCCAGCTTGCACTTCCTATTTTTCCATACAACCCAATGTATGGATGGTCGTCGCCATATACAAGACCACCGGTTTTGATATCCAGCCACTTGGTCTGCCAGCCGGTTTCGATTCCCACGGGTAACCCATAATCTTCGAAATAGTAGCGGAACTGGAGTTTCTCAACACCGAAACTTGCACCGGACATTCCCGCATTATTTCCGAGTCCAAGTGTACCTCCGTCACCGCGGTCTCCATTATTCTTATTCAGGATAAAGTCAGACTCTAAGATGACGATAAAATCCCAGTTCTTACCGCTCCCCTTCCAACCAAGCCGGAATTCATTACGGATGCTGGTATCATCCATCCATCCGTTTTCATCCAGAATCTTATCATAAGGGGTATCATCATCGTTAAAATCTGGATTGCTGAAAAAATGAGGGTAGGTTTTTAACGTGCCAAACATTTCGATATCAATATCTTTACTTTTGGCCGTCACCTTACCGGAGCCCATCTTCGCCATTGCAACCATCGGCATTGCCAGAAAGGTTACAACAACAAGGAATATAACAAACTTCTTCATTTTCTCTCCTCTCCTTTCTTTAAGTGACTTTAAAAATGGCCCACATTTAACAAATCACTTACAAAAAGTACTTATGTCTCTGCGCCAGCACACCACCTCCTTTCTTCTTCTGTCATTTAATAGTTAATAACAGGCAGAGGGCAAGAATGTGCTTTAGATTCACAGCACGCTTTGGATCCACATCCTAAATACGGCACCCTCCACACACTAAAATACATTTTCACTATTACACCAGCACCTTTCTACTGTCAAGAAAAAGTTCGGGGAAAGCAAATTTTTTGAGATTAGAATACTTACCTGTGAACACGTAGCGCTTTAGTCGGAGTTACCCCTCGATAAACGTATCATAAATCTTATGCTGTCCTTGGATATTTTGGAAATTAACCGCCCGCTTCGCTCAAGACGCCAAGTGCGCAAAGAAGAAGAGTTATTGTGACCTCCGGATAGACAACGTTCACAAAGACTATACCCCACTTCGGGGTCGCACCGAGTAACCTTCTCGAGT
>QMLL01000411.1 GCA_003646715.1 Deltaproteobacteria bacterium | reverse complement strand
GCCACTCATGGGAAACGGCTTTCCCAGCAACTTGCCAAATCTTTCCAGGTCTATGCTTTTCAGACCAAATTCAAGATCGCATACGTCGTTCCATTTGATGGTTCCTAGAAGTGAAATTTCCTGGTTGAGGTTTTTGAGGCGCAGGTTTTCAATTGATAGTTTTGTTTTACCGATTTTGATAATTCCTTCGTCCTGAAGTGCCCATTTTACCGTGTTGTCGGCAAGTTCCAGGGATTTTATTACGAAAGCCTTTTCGGCTGCAAAAATGTCCGGCGATTCTACGTCCAGCTTCAGTATTGTTTTTTCCCGGTTAAAATTGATGAAACCGCTGGCCTTGAGGCTACGATTATCCTGTTTCATGTGGAAAGAGGCTTTATCTATCTTTTTATCTTTAAAAGAAAAATCTG
Source organism: Deltaproteobacteria bacterium (assembly GCA_003646715.1). Classification (GTDB taxonomy): domain Bacteria; phylum Desulfobacterota; class Syntrophobacteria; order B119-G9; family B119-G9; genus B119-G9. The sequence goes on along the minus strand of QMLL01000411.1, from coordinate 2,658 downwards.
TTGTGTGCAGGTCGAGTACACGTTTTCCGGTTTTAAATGAAAAAGTACTTTCTCCGGAAATCTTGAGTTCTTTGGCACCATAGCCCATCAATTTCAGGTTTTTTGCGTATAATTCACCGACCCAGTCCGGTTTTTTGAGGTTCCCCTTGATTTGTCCCGAAGATTTAATTGCCCCTTTTATCGGTCCCTGCTTAATCAGTTTTGAAATTACCGATAGGTCCTTCATATCCGTGTGGTACTTGATATTTATCCTTTCGGGAATTTTGATGGTTCCGGACGAATTCAAGTAACTGTTCTGGGTGAGGATTTTTACCTTTCGAAGGGTTATGGTTCCGTTATTAAGAAAGAGATCCAGCTTTCCGCTTGAAACAGAAATTTCCCCAATGGCAGATTTCCGGATCTCTACCAGGCAGTTTCCGTCAAACTGTTCCCACAAAGGTGGGTTTTTCGTGCTATGTGTGTTTCTGCTGTCCAGAGAAGCTTGTAAATTGAAATTAAGATTTGTTTCCGGAAAATCTTTTTCCTCAAGAAGAGGTTTTAAATTAAGCCTTGATATGTCTCCGTTTATTTGCAGAAGTTTCTTCGTGCCAGATGCATTTTCTGTAGAGACGGATGCGAGATTATAAAAGCCACTGGCTTTTATTGTGCCGAGGTCAGTAGAAAAATTGAGCGTGCTCACATTTAGCTGGGCCTTGTTAACGGTGCAGACTATTTCTCCTGTCTCAATTCGAGTATCCGCAAGGAAAGATTTATCAAGTTCGCAATTGAGATTGCCGGTACCAGAAGAAAGGTTGCTTCCAGTCCAGTTCACCTGGCCTTTTCCGCTAAGGCTCGATGATACTGGGAGCGAGAGCTCTTCTAAATCGACCCCTTTAAAAGCCAGTTTGAAATGAATCTCCGGCTCGTTCTGCTTGCCAAGTTTTATTTTTCCTGAGTACCTGACACTAGCTTTACCCCATTTTGTTGACCCGTTGATTAAGAAAATGCCACCTCTCCCGGTGATGGTGGCATCCACGTTAAGGTCTTTTTTTAGGGGCCACGAAGGAACGAAAAGAGCAACCTTTGAAGGTGCAAGATTCTGGAGTCTGAATGTGAGTTCCGGCTTCAATGTTGGAGCCAGCCAAATCTTTCCGACCACTCCCAGAAAGAATTTCCCAATGTTCAGGTTAATATTTTTAACCAGAAGAGCGTCTTTTTTCAGGATAACGTGCGCGTTTGCGATAACGAGGCCAAGCCCCGGCATTGTTTGATAAAAACTGCCCCTCTCCAGTACAAAATCTGCCTGGTACTTCTCGTTAATCTTCTTAAAAGAAGAACTCAAAACTAAATTCACATTTTTGAAATTGTAATATTCTCCGTCATTTTTTTCCTCTGAAGGCTGTATTTTCAGGCTACCTTCCTCAATTATCCATTTGCGCGGTATCAAAAATTCCCACCACGGCGTTTCCCCCGCGGGCTCCAGTCGCTTTTTTCCTTCTATGGTTTTGGCCGGTTCGCTGGTTTTAAGCTCTGGCAGCTTCCACTTTCCGGATGAATCTTTCCGAAGGTAGCACTTTGGATTTATCAGAGTTACCTTTGTGATTCTTATTATTTCAGGCCACTTGAGTTGAAAAGAATAGTTGAGTACGAGTCTGTCAATTCTTGCAAAAACATCATTGCTATCGGTAAGTGTTACCCCGTTAAAGGAAAGGGACGATGACGGAATCCAGCTAAAATTTCTTACGTTCAGTTGATATGTAAGCCTGGAATTTACTTCATCGAGTACCCTGGCAAGGATGTGTTGCTGAACCGGCGAAAGATGCAAAAGAAGTAGCAGTGTTATAGTCAGGACTAACAGAACTGATATCAGAACCAGGGGGTAACGAACCTTCTTGCTTTTCAATTTGTTTATCGTCAAGGTGCTAGTAGACCTGTTTAATTTTTCTTTCCCGTCCCGCATCAGAATGCCTGGCCAATGCTTGCGTGAACCCTGTATCTTGAGTACGGAAAATGATCGGGCGGATTCAACTGATATGCCACGTCCACCCTGATCGGCCCAATTGGCGTCATGTATCTGAGGCCACTTCCAATTGTATACCTAAGTTCGGAAAAATCAATAGACAAAGAGTCTTCGTAAACGTTACCGAAATCACTGAATGCAACGCCTTTGAGAGAATCAAAAAGAGGGAACCTGAGTTCTGCGCTACCTTCTACGAGAGAATTCCCGCCGATTGGGTCCCCGTCTTCGTCAAGAGGCCCTAACCGCTCATAAGGGTACCCCCTTACACTGTAACTACCTCCGCTAAAAAACCTTTTAAAAATGGGAATTTTCCTCGAACTTTCAAAGGAATCCAGGTTTCCCCACCGGAACCTTGTCGCCAGAACCAGATAGTCGGGAATAACCGGCAGGTAAAACCTGCTTTCGAGGTCTATTTTTATGTAATCAATGTCGGAACCAAATAGCTTTGAACAGTATTCCACATATCCTGTAAAACGTGCCCCTTTACTGGGGTCGGTGAGTTTATCGACCTTGATAAAATTGAGTCCGGATTCTATAGAAGAAATATAATAATTTTCGTTTTCCTTGTCGTTCTTGAACTCATCCATTTTGAACGCGTCAATATTGAGTACTTCGTTTACTTCGAAGTTGTAACCTATATGTCCCTGCAGCCAGCTCGT
>QMLL01000410.1 GCA_003646715.1 Deltaproteobacteria bacterium | reverse complement strand
GGAAGTTGCTTCTGTATCAGGAAATTTTAGACAGCCATATACTTCATATTTACCTTTTAGTCGCACCGGATTTATTTGGGGTGAAAAGTTTTGTGCCTTTGATTGACACTCATAATAAAGTTGTGCGCCGGGCATTAAGAATGAAAAAGAACTGCAATACTGTTTGCGATGTTTTAGTCGGCAGGCATGTGCATCCTATATCAGCGGTTGTCGGAGGATTCACCAAGTTGCCAAAGCCGGAAGATTTAGATAAGATGTTGAATATCTTAACAGATATGCGTGCGGATATGGACGAAACTATAGAGCTTGCCAGGGGTTTAAAATTCCCTGAGTTTGAAAGGGAGACCGAGTATGTGGCGTTAGTAAATGACACTGAGGAATACCCTTTGTGGGAAGGAGACATTGGCTCTACTGACGGGATAAGAATGGATAAAAGAGATTACCGCAAAGTAACCAATGAATTTGTCGTCCCTCATTCTTCAGCCAAACATGCTAAAGCCAGCCGGCAGTCTTATATGGTAGGCGCGTTGGCGAGGTTTAATTTAAATTATGAGAAGCTTCACCCTAAAGCCAAAGATGCGGCAAAAGTTTTAGGCCTTAAGCCAATCAATAAAAACCCGTTTATGATTACTGTTGCCCAGATTGTTGAATGCGTGCATTGTTTGGAAGAGTCTATTTCCATTATAGAGCATTTTAAGGAAAAAGGAGTAGATCACAGCCAGGAAATAGTAGTAGGCCTTAATGAAAACAAAGTTATTCCGGTCAAAGCCGGAGACGGTGTAGGCGCTGTGGAAGCTCCGCGGGGGATTTTATTCCATAATTACGAAATAGACAATAAAGGAAAGATTATCAACGCTAACTGTGTTATTCCTACCAGCCAGAATGTAAACAATATAGAGCAGGATATGAAAAAGTTTGTCCCGGAGATTATAGAGAAAACTGATGAGGAAGTTACCCTTCTTTTGGAAATGCTGGTGCGGGCTTATGACCCTTGCATTTCCTGCTCGGCACATTTTTTAAATGTCAAATTCGTTAACCGCTAAATTAGGCGGTATTTTCCGCCTTAATTCTGGCATAACCCTTATAATAACTGTAGGCAATAGTTTGCGCGGCGACGACGGTGCCGGAGAATATGTTTACCAAAAGATTGTGCCTAAAGGCAGGTTGAAAATAATAAACGCCGGGATGTCTCCGGAAAGCGTTATGGATGAAGTAATAGAAATTGCTCCGTGTCGGGTTGTTTTTATTGATGCGGCGGATTTTGGCGGCAGGCCCGGCGAGATCCGGGTGATTGACAAGGAAAATATCCCCCAGACAACTTTAACTACTCACAATTTTCCTTTAAGCGTAATTGCTAGTATTATAGAAGAAGAAACAAGAGCAGAGGTTTTCTTTTTGGGAATTCAGGCAAAAACCGTAGAATTAAAGGAGGGGATTTCTGAAGAGGTTAAGGCTGCCTTAGATAAATTGATTGAATTTATAAACAATTTGTATTAAACTTAACATTTCTAAATTAACCAGGAGGGGATTATGCATGAAATGCATTTAGTCAAAGATTTGTTTGCAGATTTAATGAAATTGGCAAAGGAAAATAATGTTAAAAAAATCACCAGGGTATATATAAGTATGGGCGAGTTTACGGAAATAAACGAGGATATTGTCAGGTTTTTCTTTAAAGAAAATGCCAAGGATACCGCTGCAGAGGGAGCAGATATAGAAATAACCAAAAGCCCTGCCCGTCAGTTAAAATTGCTTTCTTTTGACTGCGAATAAAACTTGATATGTGCTACGCCATACCGGGAAAAGTCGAGCAAATCCAGGGCAAAACAGTCATTGTAGATTATTTCGGCGAAAAGAAAAAAGCCTATAATGAAACAGAAGGACTTTGCCCAGGGGATTACATTTATGCCCAGGGCGGCTATGTTATAGAAAAAGTGCCCCGGGATGATGCCCTTCAAATACTTTCAATGTGGAAAGAAGCGTTTTTCAGGCTGCAAAAAACTGATTTGCTGCTTTCTAAAATAGACATAGACCCTGATTTTACGGACAAAAAACTCCTAAGAATTTTAGACAGGGCAATGCAGAGGGTAAAGCTTACAAAGGCAGAACTATCTTACCTTATGGATTTGGAAGAAGAGCAGGCTTTAGAGGCTTTATATAAAACTGCCAATTTCCTGCGGTTTAAATATCACAGAAACGCTTGTTGTGTCCACGGCATAATAGAAATATCAAACTGGTGCCGCAAGGATTGTGCTTATTGTGGGATATCTCTCCACAACTCTAATCTTAAACGTTACCGGATGAACAAACAGGAAATAATGGATGCAGTTTACCAGGCAGTAGAAGTTAATAAGTTCAAGGCTTTGGTTTTGCAAAGCGGAGAAGATACAGGGTATTCAACTAAAGAATTAAGCGCAATTATTAGGGAAATAAAAGAAAAGTTTGCTGTACTTATTTTCATTACTTTTGGCGAAGTAGGTATTGACAGTTTGCAGGAATTATTTTCTGCCGGGGCAAGGGGCTTGCTTTTGCGGTTTGAGACATCCAACCCGGATTTATACCATAATTTCTGCCCGGCGGGGAATTGGCAGGTACGGATGGAACATATAAAAGCCGCTTACAAAATGGGGTATTTAATTGCTACTGGCGGTTTGATTGGATTGCCGGGCCAGAGCCGCCAGGACATTATTAACGATATTTTGCTGGCAAAGGAGTTGTCAGCGGAAATGTTTAGTTTTGGCCCGTTTATGCCGCATCCGGATACGCCTTTAGGTAGAAATCAGCCGCCTTTAGAAAAAGAGGTTTTAAAAACTTTGGCTTTATCCAGGTTGATAGATGCAGAAAACGCAAAAATACTGGTTACAACCGCATTTGAAACTTTAAGCCCTAACGCCCGTCAAAAAGGGCTTATGGCTGGCGCAAGTTCATTTATGCTTAATGCCACGCCTCAAAAATACAGAAATCTTTATTCAATTTACCCCAATAAGGCCCACAATAACGAGGATTTAAGTTTCCAGATTCAGGAGACAATATCCCTTTTGCAATCTTTAGGCCGGGCCCCGGCTGATT